>CALLPK010000025.1 GCA_938015415.1 uncultured Saprospiraceae bacterium | reverse complement strand
TAATCCAAAGGCGTCAATTCCATCAATGATATTTTCTTTCATAAAAGCAGGAAAGCGATCTGGATTTCCGTAATCGAGTGCCAGTTGAAATCCGTCCACGGCTTCCCGAGTATAGAAAAATGCCCAGTTTTCTTTGTGGTTTTTAACCATATTATTTTTATGGTAACCGTTGTAAATTAAGGCTTCAACCTCTCCTAAAAATACCGGCCAGTTACGCGCATCACCATTGGTATTAAAATCGGTATCCGGTACAAAACATAGATTAATCGATTGACCAAGTACGTGACGCGAGGTAGCGTAAAGCATTATTTTATCGTTGGGCCAAACCGAATCTCCGGCGTCAAAGAGTGCGAGTTTTTCTGTTCTTTTTCCATTCACACTATAAATCTGAAAAATATATTCAACGTTGGTTCCCGCCGGAAATCCACTTGGATACGTGTAGGCTAAGTTTATATTTTTTATGGGTTCGGTAAAGGTCCATTCTTTGGCTTCGCCCCATTTTCCGCCGGCACGTTTTCGCTTGGAAGGCAGTCCCTCGTTATTTCGGTACCATTCGTATTCGTAAATGGAGAGTACTACTTTATCCGTACCAGCCGGTTCGACCGCATTGATTTTAAACTGTACACTTTGAAAATTATCGGGATGTAATGGACGATGAATCCACTCCCTTACCACGGCATTTCCCGGTGGATAATTAGTGACAGGAGGATCAGGATCAATATCAGGTGGGTCTACTATGGGATCATCATCTGTAGTGGGCGAGTCGATCACGGGTGGATCATCAGTAGTAGTAGTTTGGCCAACGGGACGGAGCATTTCACAAGCGACGAGCGAAAGACAAACAATTAACAACAGCGGGAGATATTTCATAGAAGATTCGTTTTAGGGATATGAGAGGACAGTCGGCTTTGGGATTGGACTGCAGAAAGAGAAAATAGTTAAATCAAATTTTAAATAAAATAGATATGAGGACTTGTAACCTGGTGTTGTCTAATAACTGATTAGTAATCGATTTTTTAAAAAATTTATTGTCTCGCAAAGGGCGCTTTGACGCAGAGATGCTTTAACGTGTTTTGCGTAATATTTGTCTCGCAGAGAAGCAGAGGGCGCTGAGCGATCGTGTATATCTTTATTCGCATGAAATTTACAAATAGCTTATTCTTTTTCTAATTTCTCATTTTGAATAAATAAATTACAAAGATTTTTTTACGTTAAAGAGAAAATTGAAGTTGGTCTTTGAGGTTGCTATTGAAGTTGTTACCCTTTACTCCGGATAGCCTCCACCGGATCCATGCCCGAGGCTTGCAAGGCAGGAATTACGCCCGCCAGGATTCCGATGACGGTAGACCAAATTAATCCGGAAAGCACATTTCCTCTGGAAAGATAGATTTCATACGCAAAGAAATCTGCCGCACCTAATCCTTTTACAATTAAAAAAACGAACGCCAAGCCAATCAATCCACCGAGGATACAGAGGATAATTGCTTCGATTAAAAATTCTAAAAGAATCACAAACCGTTTGGCCCCCAGAGCTTTTTTTATGCCGATAATATTAGTTCGCTCTTTTACCGAAACAAACATAATATTCGCTACACTAAACATTCCTACCAGTATAGCAAATCCGCCGATTACCAATCCAATCGTATTAAGCACTCCAAAAAAAGCATCAAAGGCTGCCGTCATAATAGAAATTTCATTCATCGCAAAATTATCTTCCTCCTTGGGCTTTAACCGACGGTGTGCACGGAGTACGCCCGTGATATCATCTTTAAGTTGTTTGTTATCAATACCTGCTTCGGCTTTAACACTCAGGCTAGAATTACCAAAAACATTGGTCGCCTTTAAATTGGCAAACTTACGAGCATTTTCATAAGTCAATAATACTGTATCATCATAGTCCATAATTCCGATCAGACTTTCTCCCGATTCGGCGATGACCCCAATGATTCTCAGCTTTCGGCCTAACAATTTAACCTGTTTTCCAATCGGTTCGATATTACCAAAAAGTTGCTGCGCAATATTGTACCCAATCACGATATTATCACCACCGTAAGTAAATTCATTGGCTGAAAAATAACGTCCTTTTTCAATTTCAGGATTATAGATCTCAGCATACCCCTCGGTCGTTGCCAGTACCTCACAGTTATCCACGCTGTTAGATTTGTACTGCATAGTCTTCAAACCCAGGCCAACATTGAGACAGAGCGCCTCGGCAGTTTTTAAACTTTTCTTTAATTCCCGGTAATCTTTGTAATCTGGGTTGGGGCGACGTAATAGTTTCGTATAATTTTCACCCGGGTCTTCGGCCCAGGAAAACTTAGCCACGTAGACTACATCGCTCCCAAGTTTATCAAAACTACCTCTGATATTATCTTCGAGCGAATCCACTGCGGTTTGGACACCGATGATACAAAAAATACCAATGCTAATGCCCAAGAGAGAGAGGAAACTCCGCAGTTTGTTTCCCGCCAATTGCTGGAAGGCTTGAGAAATACTTTCAGAAATGATCTTAAAGAGCATAGTTAAGTTATAATAAATGAATGGCTCTAAGCTAGTTTATTTTAGGCAATCTGCCGCAAGAATTCGACAGATTTTATGGTTTTAACGATAGATCGCCGGATTTACCAAAAATAAGGATCATTTGAATTTAAGTAGTTTGGGCACTTCGCCCGAAAAAACTTATCTTTGTGATCTTTTCTAGCTAAAAAAACAATATATGCGTACTAAATTATCTCAATTTAAATTCGATTTACCAGAAGAACTTATTGCTAAATATCCATCTGAGCAGCGAGATGAATCACGATTGATGGTGGTTCACCGTGAAACCGGAAAAATTGAACATAAGATTTTCAAAGATGTCCTGGATTATTTTGACGATGAAGATTGTATGATTTTTAATAATACCAAAGTTTTTCCTGCTCGACTCTACGGTCGCAAAGAAAAAACCGGTGCTAAGATTGAAGTTTTTCTTCTTCGCGAACTCAACCACGAATCCCGCCTTTGGGATGTCTTGGTAGACCCTGCCCGTAAAATTCGGGTTGGTAACAAATTATATTTTAGCGACGAAAACGAAAATGATCTTTTAGTAGCCGAGGTGGTAGATAATACAACTTCCCGTGGCCGTACTATTCGTTTTTTACACGACGGAACAGAAGAAGAGTTTCAGGAAATGCTCGGATTTTTAGGGAATACCCCGCTTCCCAAATATATTGATCGAGATGCCGAAGCTATTGATCGAGAACGTTACCAGACGCTTTACGCAAAAGAAATGGGAGCCGTTGCTGCACCAACCGCTGGTCTGCACTTTAGCCGCGAATTATTAAAGCGACTGGAAATTAAGGGCGTCGACTTTGCGGAACTAACCTTACACATTGGATTGGGTACTTTTAGAAGTATCGACGTGGAAGATTTGAGTAAGCATAAGATGGATGCGGAATATTTTAAAATAAATGAAACTGCTGCCGAAACGGTAAACCGGGCCAAGCGAAAGAAAACTAAAAAGATTTGTTCTGTTGGTACTACCTCCATGCGTAGTATCGAATCTGCTGTCTCTGCGGATGGAATGCTAAAAGCCACGGATGGCTGGACCAACCGTTTTATCTTCCCTCCTTATGAATTTAGTATCGCAAATTCGATGATCACGAATATGCACCTTTCTAAGTCCAGCTTGCTGATTATGGTCTGTGCTTTCGGTGGGTATGACTTAATCATGGATGCCTACCAGCAGGCGATTAAAGAAAAATACCGCTTCTTTAGCTATGGCGATGCAATGTTGATTATCTAATCTCGCTGCGCAAATAAATTGCAAAAGAAAGCCAGTTAGTTTTCGGATTGAAAACTAACTGGCTTTCTTTTTTGCTATTTGCCCTCTTCAATTGCGTTAGAAGGAAGCAAATAGCCAATAGCGAGAAGCACAAGCAGCATTTTTTAGCAATTCAATGCTCCACAGACGCTGATCGTTTGTCCAGAAATGTAAGTAGATAAATCGGACGCTAAGAATAAGCAGGCATCTGCGACCTCTTCCGGATTACCGTATCGCTTGAGCGGAATACCGCTGAGAAACTTTTCTTTGGTTTGTTCATCCAGATTATCCGTCATTTCGGTCGCAATAAATCCCGGCGCAATTGCATTACAACGAATACTACGAGAGCCCACCTCTTTGGCAATAGATTTAGTAAATCCAAAAATTCCTGCTTTAGAAGCTGCGTAATTAGCCTGTCCGGCATTCCCAAAATCCCCTACCACGGAGCTCATGTTAATGATGGAACCACTGCGATTTTTCAGCATCGGCCGTAAAACGTGCTTGGTTAAGTTAAAAACAGATTTCAGGTTGGTATGAATTACTTCGTCCCATTGAGATTCGTTCATCCGCAACATAAGATTGTCTCGGGTAATTCCGGCATTGTTAATTAAAATATCCACCCGGCCAAAATCCTCGGTGACATCTTTCACCAGCTGTTCCGCCTGCTCGTACGATCCCGCGTCGGACTGATATGCTTTGACGGTCGCCCCCTGGGCGGTCAATTCGTTGACAATCGCATCCGCGGCGGCGGAAGAAGAATGATAGGTAAAGGCTACGGTCGCGCCATTAGCGGCAAATTTACGGACGATGGCTGCTCCGATTCCCCGACTCCCTCCAGTGATCAGGGCAATTTTATCTTTTAATAGTTGCATAGTTGGCTTGTTTCCTGCGAAAGTAAAGAAGTTGTCCAACAACTCCAAATACGAAACGGGTTACAACAAAAAAAAAGAGAAAGTCATGAAGACTCTCTCTTGGAAATAGTTGAAAATACGGATAAAATATCTTTATGTAATATTTTCGAGGCAGGTGAACTTTTCAAAGAAATTATCCACCTGAGGCAATTATTTTCAATTTATGGCTTAGCCGTTGCACAAGTTTCAATACTTATGCGGCTCTCGCTGTCTTTTGTATTAATTATCGGTTGTTGATCAGTAGTGGCCTCGTAGCTGAGATTACGATTTCCGTACCAGCCACCACCTTTACAAGCTTTTCCTGATTTACAAGAGGTACCAGCAATAGCAAAAATGGCCATAAGGATTACTCCTAAGAACTTAAACTTCATGTTAATTCAATTTTTTGGATGATTAATTATCAAATATAAAGATATTAATAAAAACGTTGGAATTTCAATAACGTATCTCAGAGGAGTAGCTAAATACACATTGGTAAAAAGCCGACAATACGATTAGAAAGAGTGATCGTATTAAGACAGACAAAAACGATACCAGCATTTTTTTTAGTAGAAAAATATTTCTTTGCCATTACTTCTACGCCTAAACTGTTCTCTTTCAATGTATTACATAGAATAATGATAAAAAAATGAGGGAAATCATCATATTTAAAAAATAAAATGTTTTAAATATTTTGCTTTAACTAACTATTTGTTTTATATTTGTTCTGTCAACATGATTAACGACTTACAAAATACTTAACCATGAGAAATCCAAAACGAGAAGTGCCTTTAGTCATTATTGATACTAGAAATAAAGGACTTAGGTCGATGCAGGATGACCGGCTGAGAAGTACGGAAAACCCGAAAGAAGCGGAGGTAACCTTTGGTGATTTGTTACCGCTATTTTTTATGGTAATCCAAAAAATGTGGATGACTTTACAAGGGCCTTTAAAAAATTTGAATGACCGAATTATCCATTTATTAAAAACGAAAGTATTCAGAAAAGACTTGCCGTGGTTTAAGATTGGTGTATTGTCGATGGTGGCATTTATCATGCTAAAGAAAGATTTTCAATTGAATTTTGCGCTGGCATCTCCTCTCTCTGTTTTTACAGACGATCGGGAAGCAGAAAAAGAAAGCAATCTGTCTCAATCTCTTTCAGTCAGTAATCCTTATGCGCCTTTGGCGGCCGATGATTTACAGGAAAAAAGAGCTAAGAAATTTATCCGGGAACATGCTGAATTAGCACAGAAGGAGATGAAAAAATTTGGAATACCCGCAAGTATAAAAATGGCGCAGGCGTTGATCGAAAGTCGAGCAGGAACCAGTCGGTTAGCAGAGAATAATAATAATTTTTTCGGTATGAAGTGTTTTAGTAAGAATTGTAAAAAAGGACATTGCTCTAACGCTACCGATGATCATCATAAGGATTTTTTCAGAATTTATAAAAATCCGGTGGACAGCTGGAGGGCACATAGTCGATTGATTAGCAATGGTAGGTATGCACATCTAAAATCTTATAAAAAGGATTATAAAAAATGGGCCGTAGGATTAAGAAAGGCAGGATATGCTACCGATAAAAAGTATCACCATAAATTGATCAACACTATCGAAAAATACCAATTATACCGATTAGATCAATAAGACGGGATTTAGATCGAACAAAAACAGAAGTATATTTCATATGTATATAATAAAAAAAAGGGACTGTTCCCTAAAGTGTGTCAGCGCGAAAGCTTTCCTTTCTAGCCTGTCCCGAGCATCTTCTCGGAAAACACAAGGTGTAGGAGGCCAAATGACACACTTTAGGGAACAGTCTGAAAAAAACACTACCATAATTAACTAGCTAACTTAAACACTATGTACCGAATTATCCTCTTTATCATCTTTTTTGCAGCTATTTTTCACTTATTCTATGGTCCTGCCCCGATGGATCAAATTGGAGAAATTGTAAGAACCAGGGACTGCTATCAACTGAGATTGATGGATAAGCAAAGACTTACTTTGTCGTCAGATAAGATAAATTCTATTGATACTCCCGATAATCCCACAGCTTCTGTCAAGAATGATCATCCATCAGAAAAAAAGCTCTTTAATAAGGAGAAAAAACAGGATAATTTTAGCTTGGCTCTAAGCCAACAAAACCATTAATTCAATAAATTACAAATTTTAACATTCATTTTTTCAAAAAAAATTAATTTATAAATAACTGAATACTAGATATTTACATTTTATTTTTCTCTCATAGTCTGTTTTTAGACCATCCTAGTGATGGTCTTTTTTTTGGTACAGTTTTTTCTCATATTAAATTAATCTACAATTTAAATAAATACTTAACCTATGCGAAAATTACAGATAACCTGCCTTTACATTATGCTTTTATTGACAGTATTCTTCATTCCTAAGCCGAAAAGTTTATTAGAAATGGAAACATATGAATCTAAAATGCGTAACATTGAGCAAATCGGGGACGAACAAATTGAATCTATCGTCATTACTACCCAAACAAGAGATTCGTTCTCTTTCCTTCAACCAATACCTTAGTAAACATTCATTTCTACTAAGTTTAAGATAAAGGAAGACTTTATATCCCCCTTTAATATAAAGTCACCAGACCACCCCCCGCGGTGGTCTTTCCTTTTTTAGCCAGAACGACTCATCAATCTATCATAACAAAAAACAAATTATAGTTATTTGATTTTATAATAATCATACTATCAATTATTTGGCATTCATTTTGCAAATAAACTAAACATACAACGTAAAGTATTCCTATCCGTTTCAAATCAGGATTACAACCAGCTTTAGTAAAATACAGACCTTCCAACTACAACATCAACCTTAACATTCAGCTCGACTGAATAACCTAAAAATTTAGACAATTTCACTTCATAATAGGTAAGTGAATAATGTCTCCCTTTCGGTAAATACAGATTTTGTATTAACCCCAATCACATACTTTTTTGAGAAAACGAACAAACACCATCCGACCAGGTTCTTTATTGAGTCTGGTCTTTTTTGTTTATCTTTAACAGTGACCAAGAGTCCAATCAAATACAATATTTACAGTCAAACTAAATTCATGTATTATGAGTAACAATCCACCAATTAGTTCCTATTCTCCTGGTGTACTCACCCTTTTACCCTTATATTACGTAGGATGGGCGGATAGTATTCTAAGTCCCAGCGAAGTAAAATTAATTCACGAACAGATAAATAATCTGGACTTTCTTAGTAAGGACGACCAAAAGCTATTATGTGAGTGGAGCGATCCCGGAAAACCACCTTCCAGAAAATTATTCAGCCAATGGTCCTCCCTCATCAGGGATGCAGCTTGCCGATTACCGATGGCATCCCGACGATCCTTAGTTGACCTAGGACTTGAAATGGCCAAACAATCCGCAAGTTCAGATCAGATTTTAAAGATCAACCAAGATTCTACCCGTAACGCACTCATCTCGCTGGAAGATGCTTTAGGAGTAGTAAGCCATCAAACCCATCGCAGTATTTTTAGTAATCTCCCAGGAGATTTCTCGGAGAACAACCAGATTCCAGCACCCTCTTTCGACGTCAAAAAATTAACCGCAATTCTAGATGATGAATATGCGGACATTCGAAATAGAGTCAAACAAATATTAAGTGATCCCGAATTCAAACTAGAAACTATTCCTGTAAAAGAGGACTATCGTGAAAAAGTGTTACACTGGTGTAGATTACTGGCCGACCAGGGATTGGGCGCAACCTCCTATCCCACCGAATACGGTGGATTAAACGACATGGGAAATTACGCTGCTATTTTTGAAACACTTGGCTACCACGACTTAAGTCTTTCCATCAAATTTGGCGTACAATTCGGATTATTTGGCGGAAGTATTTTATGGCTCGGTACTAAAAAACATCACGACCTATACTTGAAAGATACAGGGACCCTCAAATTGCTGGGTTGTTTCGCCATGACCGAAACAGGACATGGCTCTAACGTCCGAGGTCTCAAAACAACCGCTACCTACGACCCAAAAACGAATGAAATAATCGTTCACTCTCCAGGTTTTGATGCCGGAAAGGAATATATCGGTAATGCTATGCATTCTAGGATGGCAAGTGTCTTTGCACAACTCATCGTCAACGGCGAAAACCACGGTGTCCACGCCATACTCGTTCCATTACGAGATAATGACCACAAATTACTCCCCGGCAGAAAAGTCATCGACTGTGGATATAAGCTAGGACTCAATGGAGTTGATAATGGCCGCATCTGGTTTGATCAGGTAAGGGTTCCACGAGAAAATTTGCTAAATCGTTTTGGGGATATCGACACCGATGGTAATTATTCGAGTCCAATTGAAAATCCTTCCAGACGGTTTTTCACCATGTTAGGTACCCTGGTTGGAGGGAGAGTATGTGTCCCTCGTGCCGGCTTGAGTGCTGCCAAAACAGCACTGACCATCGCCATTAAATACGCTTTAAAAAGACGTCAATTTGCTCCTCGAGAAAATGAGCCCGAAACAATTTTATTAGATTATGCTACCCACCAACGACGACTGATGCCATTGCTGGCAAAAGCATATGCACTCGATTTTGGACTTACCTATCTTACCAAAAGATATACCGAACGCAGTGAAGAAGATATTCGAGAAATCGAGACGCTTGCCGCAGGGATGAAAGCCTACAGTACTTGGTTTACAACCGAAGCGATTCAGGAATGCCGCGAAGCCTGCGGTGGAAAAGGATATCTGGCCGAAAATCGGTTTGCAGATTTAAAAGCTGATTCCGACATTTTCACTACTTTTGAAGGAGACAACACAGTATTAATGCAACTCGTTGCAAAAGGATTACTTTCTGAATTTAAACAGGAATTTCATAATGAAGGCTACGTAGCCGTTATTAGATTTTTATCAAAACAAGTCACAACAACCATTTCAGAATTAAATCCTTATACTACCCGAAAAGCAGATATCGAACATCTTAGTGATCCAGAATTTCAACTCAGTGCTTTTGCTTATCGCGAACAAAAATTATTGTACTCCCTCACTCAGAGAATGCGCGCTTTACTTAAAAAGAAAATGGATAGTTATGATGCATTCCTACGTTGTCAAACACATATGATGGAGCTGGCAAATGCTTATGTAGAAAAAATTGTCGTCGAACAGTTTATCAAAGCCGTCACCGACTGCGAAAATCCGAAGGTTAAAAAGGCACTTAAAAAACTCTGTGATCTCTACGCTTTATCTACCATTGAAAAACACAAAGGGTGGTATCTGGAACAGGAGTATATGCAGCCAGTTAAAACAAAAGCGATTCGTAGATTGATCAATCAATTGTGCCAATCCGTACGCAACGATGCGAATGCGTTAGTCGATGCTTTTGGGATTCCCAGCTCTTGCTTACGCGCGCCAATTATTTTATAATAAACTTGATAAAACGAATTATACAAGTAGGATCACACCTAATAATTAAATGCTCAAAATCGCTTATTCACCAGTTTACAAATATAAACTACCCGAAAAACACCGGTTTCCAATGATTAAATACGAGTTGATACCCGAACAACTCGTTTACGAAGGAACCGTCAATGAATCACAATTTTTTCATCCTGATCTATTGACGGAAGAAGAAATTTTATGGACCCACGATCTTGAATTCTGGAAAAAATTAAAAACCCTGACGCTTACACCGAAAGAAATTCGTAAAATAGGGTTCCCCCTTTCCGAAGCCTTGATTACCCGAGGCCGCCATATTTCCAAAGGAACAATTCAGTGTGCGTTGCATGCTATCGAGTATGGAGTAGCGATGAATATTGCTGGTGGCACCCACCACTCTTTTACCAATCGTGGCGAAGGTTTTTGTATCCTCAACGACTTCGCGATTGCTGCAAATTATTTGCTGCATCATCAACTTTCCAAAAAAATTCTAATTGTAGATCTGGATGTCCACCAGGGAAACGGGACTGCGCAGATTTTTCGAAATAAGGACGCCGTTTTCACTTTCAGTGTCCACGGAGCAAAAAACTATCCGGCACGTAAAGAAAAGTCGGACCTTGATATCGGTCTACCAGATAAAACGGAAGATAAATTTTATTTAGAAACAGTTCAAAACACCCTCCCTCGCTTACTAGAAGAAGTTCAGCCAGATTTTATTTTTTATCTGGCCGGAGTAGATATTTTGGCCACGGATAAACTGGGTCGCTTGGCAGTAAGCCGCGAAGGTTGTAAGCAGCGAGATAAATTTGTACTGGAAATTTGCAAAAAGAATAATATCCCTGTGGCAGTCAGTATGGGCGGAGGATATTCAGTCAAAATCACCGATATTGTGGAAGCGCACGCCAACACTTTTCGGGTCGCCCAGAATATTTATTTTTAGTTAAAAATGGCATCCTAAGTTTTCGTATTTTTGGCCAAACACCTTAGCACTTGAGTCAAGAAGAATATCATATTATTACACCAACGGTTGCCGCCTACGTTTCCGTTATTTTACCGATCGCAATTCCAAAGCTGTACACCTATTTTGTTCCACCCGAACTTGCGGAGATGGTACAATTCGGGATCAGGATTGAAGTAGTTTTTGGTAAAAGTAAACGCTACGCCGCTCTGGTCGTCGAACTACACGACGAAGCGCCTAGCGAATACAAAGCGAAATCTCTATTATCGATTATTGATGAAAAACCCATCATCACCGAACTTCAATATAGTTTATGGCAATGGGTATCCAAATACTATTGTTGCTCGCTGGGAGAGGTAATGAACGCAGCACTACCCGGAAATTTTAAGCTTTCCAGCGAAACCCTTATCACCTTAAGTCCCATTTACGACCCTAATTATCAAGGCCTCAACAACGCCGAATTTATGGTCTGCGAAGCCCTCAGTTTTCAACAGGAACTCAGCGTAGATGCCATCAGGAAAATTTTAGATAAAAAAAATAAGCAGGCCGTTTATCCCGTCGTCAATAGTTTACTACAGAAAAAAATTATTTATTTAAAAGAAGAACTAAAAGAGAAATATAAACCCAAAACCGTTACCTGTGTTCGGCTTACGACTATTTATCAGGAAAATCCAGAATTATTACAGGAAGCTTTTGAACTATTAAAAAGATCAGATCGCCAGGTAGAAACATTGATGGCTTATTTGCAATTAGCAAAAGAACATAAATTTGTCAAAAGACCGGACTTGTGTAAAAAAGCGAATGTAGATACCAGCGTCATTAACGCAATGGTAAAAAAAGAAGTTATAGAGTTATATGACCGAGAAGTCAGTCGGATTAATCCTTACGCGGACGACCTGATTGATCAAACCACTTTGTCGGTACAACAAGAAAGAGCCGTCACTGAAATTAATGCTTTTTTTGAAAAACAATCTGTCGTTTTATTACACGGTGTTACCAGTAGCGGAAAAACGAGGGTTTATATTGAAGCCATTCAAAAGGTACTGGCGGAGGGAGGGCAGGTGCTTTATTTGATTCCGGAGATTGCGCTGACGGTGCAGATCGTATCCAGATTACAAAAAATATTTGGAGATCAAATCGGTGTTTTTCATTCTCGTTTAAATAATAATGAGCGAGTGGAAATGTGGCATCTGGTAAAAAAAGGAAAAGCGATTGTCATGGGCGTTCGCTCCAGTTTATTTTTACCTTTTGAAAACCTCCAGCTAATTATTGTGGATGAAGAGCACGATACCTCTTTTAAGCAGTACGATCCGGCTCCTCGTTACAATGCTCGTGATACCGCCATTTACCTGGCTCACCTCCATGGTGCTAAAGTAATTTTAGGAACGGCCACTCCTGCTCTGGAAACGTTTTACAACGCCCAACAAAAAAAATACGGGCTGGTCACCATGAATGAACGATTCGGTGGAATCACCATGCCGGAGATTATTTTAGTAGATGCGTTGGCCGAATTTAAAGCAAAAAAACTGCAAGCCCATTTTACCACAGTATTGCTGGCTGAACTAAAAAAAGCACTGGACAACGGAGAGCAAGCCATTCTTTTTCAAAACCGCCGGGGATATGCGCCCACTATTTTTTGTAAAAACTGTAACTGGAGTCAGGATTGTAAAAATTGTGATGTCAGTCTTACCTACCATAAATTTACCGAAAATCTTCGCTGCCATTACTGTGGCTATCAGATGCCTATTCCCCCGGCTTGTCCTGCGTGTGGTGAACATCAACTCGATAACCGGGGATTTGGAACCGAAAAAATTGAAACCGAATTAAGCAAACTACTACCCAAAGCCAGAGTGGCCCGTATGGATTTTGATACCGTTAAAGGTAAGAGTTCACACGCAAATCTTATTCATCAGTTTGAAGATCGTCAGATTGATATTCTGGTGGGCACGCAAATGGTAACCAAAGGTTTGGATTTTGAAAATGTCAGCATCGTGGGCGTATTGAGCGCGGATCATTTATTGAAATTTCCTGATTTTCGTTCTACCGAACGAACCTTCCAGATGATCACCCAGGTAAGCGGCCGGGCAGGTCGAAAGAAAAAACGTGGAAAAGTAGTTGTTCAGGCCTTTGATGTCAAACATCCGGTAATCGCCGAGATTCTTAAAAATGATTATCAGGGATTTTATCAACGGGAGATGGAAGAACGTCAGGCTTTCCAGTATCCACCTTTTAACCGCCTCATCCAAATAACCTTTAAACATAAAGTCGCCCGTACTGTCAACGAAGCCACCAGACTCTACACGCATCTGGTAAGAGAGCAGCTGGGAGAACGCGTGATCGGACCAGCAGTCCCCGGAATTCCCAGGGTCCGTGGCCAATATATTTTGGTTCTGATGATTAAAGTGGAAAAAAAATCTCAGATGGTACAAAAAATCAAAACCTTCCTGGAATCCACTGCCCGGACCACAAAATCTGAGAAAGGTTTCTCCTCTGTACGGATTAATATTGATGTGGATCCACAATAATGAATTTCAAAGCAACTATAAAATCAGACCAGTTTTATTAATTAAAGTACCCTGTAATCACCAGATTATCACCCGTTTGCCTCTTTCCAGCCTTGTTTTTAAAGAATTAAGGCCAATTTTTTAGAAAAATCATTATAAAATCCTACTTTAGGGCAATTGAAATTAAATTTAATTTAGTAAAATATTTATACGTCTTAAAAAAGACCTGTTTCACCCCGAAACAACAAATGATAATTCCACCAAAAAGTCATTAAAAAACATACTACTGCTTCACACTACGAATTAACTTCATTGATAATAGTTACCTAAATCAATTTTTTGGGTCATAACTAATGTTATATGTTAATTCCTAAGGAAAAAACTTATAAAAACTAACTAATTACATTTTTTAACTAACACCTAATTTTTCTATGAGGTATCGAGCATTTAGAACAAAGAAGGATAATAACTTCCATTTCCAATTTCTTACGGAGAAAGGAGATCCTATTTTAAAAAGTCAACCTTACGCTGACAAAAATGCCTGTTTCAATGGTATTAAATCCGTCATGAAGAACGCGGGAGATACTTCCAGGTATGAAAAAATGGAAGAAGGCGGAAAGCATTTCTTTATCATCAAAGCAGGTAATAATCAGGAGATTGGTCGTAGTGTAGCTTATAATAGCTCCGCCGATGCTGACCGTGGTATTGCTTTAATGCAGGCAGAGGGCCCTACGGCTAAAAACAATGCCGACAAAGGAACCACTACCGACACACAAAAGGCTGCAGCATCTACTGCTGCTCCCGCAGCGACTCCAAAGACAGAAGCAAAAAAACCTGCTTCTGGAGACGATGACTACAGACCACTTGCCTTTTACGAAAGCCGCATTTCCGGAAAAGACAACGGCTTCGAAAGTTTTGCTGCCGAAGGAGAATATTATTTCACTTATAACTCAGGAGGAAAAGTAATCCTTATCAGCGAAGGTTATAGTTCTGAAGCTTCCCGTGATAATGGGATTAGCTCCGTTACTAAAAATATGCCCATTGAAGGTCGTATTAAAAAAGAAGTACACAAAAACGGCAAACACTACTTCCGCGTAGTTGCTGGCAATCACCAGGAAATAGCCACCAGTCGATGGTACGACAACGAAGGTGAAATGGATAAAATGATTGCGATCCTTCAGGGTGGTGGAAGCGGTGCAGCGCTAAACGTAGCCTCCGCAGCAGCTTCCAAAAAGGAAGTGAAGGCCGAAGCTCCAAAAAAGGAGAAAAAAGAAAAGAAGCCCGCAGCGGAAAGAACCTATCTACGCCAGGGAGTTAGCTATCCTTGCTCCGACATTGTATTTGATACTTTCCAAAGTGGTGGTAATGAAAAATATTACTTCGTTTTCAGAACAAAAGATGAAAAGGCCATTCTTATCAACGGAGATGTTCGCGGACACGCAACTATCGAAGAATTAAATAGTACTATCGATGAAGTCCTAAAATACGGACCAGATTCGAAAAACTACTTAATCAAGGAAACCAAAAACGGCAAACCTTATTTCTACATCACCAATGCAGAAGATAAAAATATTGCCCGTAGTAGCTTATTCTACGCCAGCAAAGAAGAAATGGACGCAGCTATTAAGTTGCTCGCCTGTGGTGCCGGAATGACAAAAGCAGCTCCGGTTGCGGCCGCAGCTCCCGCTGCTCCTGCCGCAAAAGTGGTTGACGAATACCTGGACTGTGCAGCTTATAAAGGCGGCGCAGGATTCCATAAATTTAAGAATGACGAAAGCGGTGAATACTATTTTGCTTATAATGATGACAATGGCAAAACTTACCTTCGTAGTGAAGGTTACACCTCAGAAAGTGGTCGTGATAATGGAATAGAATCCGTCATCAAGAATGCCCCTAACGACGAACGTTGGAGAGCTAAAAACGAAGACGGAAGTTACTTCTTCGTGTTACGCGCTGGAAACAATCAGGAGATTGCCCGTAGTTGTCCTTACACTTCAGAAGCGGCAATGATGAAGGATTTTGCCTGGGTTCGTGGCGATCGTTCTACCATTGGTAAAGGAGCTGCCCTCGTAGGAGGCGTATGGATGACCGGATTCGCACTCCGTGCCCAGGAACAGGAAAAGCAGTCTATTATGGCTGCCGAAGATCAGGCGCGCCTCAAAGCAGAAGCGGAAGCAAAAGCAAAAGCGGAAGCGGAAAGATTACGAGCAGAAGCAGAAGCAAAAGCAAAAGCGGACGAAGCTCGTTTGAGAGCAGAAGCAGAAGCAAAAGCAAAAGCGGAAGCAGAAAGAAGAAAAGCGGAAGCAGAAGCACGTCGTAAAGCGGAAGAAGAAGCACGCCGCAAGGCGGAAGAAGAAGCGATCGCAAAGGCTAAGATAGCCGCCGAAGCTCGCCGTAAAGAGCAGGAAGCCCTGCGCTTAAAAATGGAAGCAGAAGCGAAAGCGAAAGCCGAAGCAGAGGCTAAAAAAGCAGAAGCCGCTCGTCTTGCTGCCTTAGCTGCCGCCGCTGCTGCCGTTCCTATCGTTACTAAGAAAGTAACTGTTGAAAAGAAAGAAGTGATCAAGGAAAAAGAGAAAGAAGATGATTACTTACCGTGTAAAGAATACGAAGGACATCCGGTTAATGATAAAGAAAACAATATTGCTTTCTTTAAGCATAGCAATGGTCAATTCTACTTTGCTGTTTATGATAAAGATGGCAAGGTCCGTTTACGATCCGAAGGTTTTGAAGATGCCAAAACACGGGATGAAGAAGTTTCCGGGGTAATCAAAAATATTAATAACCGGGAGATGTATTCCACCATCCGACGTGGAAATTATTACATCAATATCCTCGAAGATAAAACCGGACGGGAAGTTGGACGATCTTGTTTACTGAAGGATAAAGTTGCTCCGGTACCACCAGTGGCCGCCGTCGCTGCCGTTGCTGCTGCTCCGGTCGTGATCAAAAAGGTTGTTGAGAAAAAACCTGAGCCACCGAAGCCGAAAGAAAAAGAAGATGATTATCTACCGTGTGAAGCATACGCTAATCATAAAGTGACGGATAAGGAAAACAATATTGCGCAGTTTACCCACAAGAATGGACAGCACTATTTTGCGGTCTACCACAAGAATGGTAAAGTGAGATTGCGTAGTGAAGGTTTTACTGATAAGAACAAACTGAAGAGTGAACTCAACGCAGTAATCAAACACCTGAATGAAAAAGATCGCTACGAAACGATTCAGCGAGGTAAGTATTATATCAACGTACTGAAAGATCCTTCCGGACGGGAAGTGGGTAGAAGTTGTTTGCTAAAGGAAAAGATTTCACCAATTGTACTAGCTCCGATTGTAGCCGCTACTCCGATTGTGAATCCAACTCCTCCACCGCCGCCACCGGTTGTGGTTGCTGAGAAGAAAAAAGAGAAAGTTAAACCTGTTGCTGCGGCACCTGTTGCTGCTGCTGCCACTTCCGGTGGATGCTTGAGGCTTTGGCCATTGCTGCTCTTAGGTTTATTATTACTCTTATTATTACTATGGTTTAAAGGATGTTTCGGATGTGCTGCTGCTCCAGTAGTAGCTCCAGCACCTCCACCACCAGTAGTAACTCCAGTAGTTCCACCAGCGAAAATAGCTGTTTGCCCAGCGGCAGAGGAGCTCAAGCTAAGTGAAGGAATTGGTAGCCAGATTGCTGATTATCTTGCAGATCCAGAAAGTACCTACCCTAAGCGTTTTAACGTGGGTGGTATCGGTTATGACAAGAATGGTACGCGTCTGAATTCCAGAGCTAAAAAAGCCCTGGATGACTTGGCAACTTGCCTGAAAGGTTGTGGTAATGTAGATGTAGATATCTACGGATACATCTCGGGTAATGAGCAAGGAAGCTACCGGGGTAACAAGGAAATTACGCTGGACGATGTTCGTGCCCGTGGCGTAGTGGATTATCTGAAGAGCCGTGGAATTGATACGAATCGCCTTAATTTTGAAGGCGGTGGTACCAATGATAACGGTGGTATTACCATTGAAATTGACAAACAGTAATCTACTGTTTTAGATAAAATTTTAGGAAGTCCCGTTGGTTGAAAAACCAACGGGGCTTTTTCTTTGCCTCCTTTTCAAATTTATTCCTGCCTGCCTTTCCTATTGTCCACCTGGATTAATGAATTTATTTGATAAGTGGAATACTAATTGCAAATAGTAAGTATTAGCACTCTTTGAGGCTAAGTACACTGTGTACCAAGAAGTTAAAAAGTTCTTTAAGAATGTCACAAAAATAAGGATAAGTACTTTATTCTTAAAGCAGCTTTAAGGTAAAAACAGCTTTTTTCATCCTAAATTATCACTCGTTTTGAAAAAGAATAAGCAAATATTAATAATCGAAGACCATAGTGGGCTTCGGATGATGGAGGGAATATTCTTAAAAAAATACTACGATGTGATCACCCAAAAGGATGGTTTGGATGGCATCATTTGGTTGAGTGCTGGTAACTTTCCTGATTTGATTGTCCTGGATTTGATGATGCCGCGGCTGAGTGGTGTTGAATTTTTAATCAACCTGAAGAGTAGTGGTATCTTTCGCGATATCCCGGTCATTATTGTTTCCGGTGATGAAGACCAAACCATCATTGACCGCTGCAAGCGGCTCGGCTCTACGGATTATATGATCAAACCTTTTGATCCTCGTCAGTTGTACGAAAGAATTGAAAAAATTTTAACCGCAATACCCGCAAAACAAATTCACTAAGCACCTCCATATACAGAAAACTACTTAGCATATGATTTCAATACAAACGCCCGTCAAACTGAAGAAAATTCAGTTGGTCGGTTTCGCTTCTTCCTTTGATAATATTATGGAAGATTTTGAAGAAAATCTGGCAGAATACAAATTTTCCAGTGTCTTAGAACCGAGCCAAAGAAAGGCCTGGCTTAAAAAGTATAGTGCAGTTTACGACAAGACAGATTTGCCTTCTGCCATTATTTGTGATTACGAATATTTGGTGGAAACCAATTTTAATCTACTCAATGATATTCAGCTGAATCCACTTTTAAAGGATATTCCTTTTATTTGTTTTAATACGGGAGACAGTAAGTTCAACAAAAAGGATGGCATGCGACGTGGAATAGATGACTATTATGCTTCACCGATTGATACAGCGGGAATGCGTAAAAGGATCATCTTTCTGAATCAGTATAAATCTACCTTAAAGTCCGAAATACTGGAAAACAACGAATTGACCGCCTTTAAAATGCCGGTGGGTAAGCGTATGTTCGATATTGTATTTTCCCTGTGCGTATTGATTTGTGCCAGTCCTTTTCTATTGATTGTGGCAGCATTAATCAAACTGGAATCAAAAGGTCCAATCGTTTATAAATCAAAACGGGCCGGGTACGGTTTTCAAATTTTTGATTTTTTAAAATTCAGATCGATGTCTCAGGATGCCGATACAAAAATCAAAGAATTGGCCCACCTGAACAAATACGATTCTGCGGAGGTTGGCGAAGATGGTAAAAAAGGTCCTTCTTTCGTAAAGCTAAAAAACGATCCCCGGATCACGAAGGTTGGAAAATTTATCAGAAAATTCAGTATCGACGAATTACCGCAGTTTATCAATGTCCTCAGAGGAGATATGTCTATTGTTGGCAATCGTCCGTTACCGCTATACGAAGCGGAACAGTTGACCAACGATCAGTGGTCCACCCGATTTCTGGCACCTGCGGGTATTACAGGTTGGTGGCAAATCAACAAACAAGCGGCCAAAAATTTACCGGAGTCAGAACGTATGAATCTGGATCTGGAATACGCGGAAAAAATTTCGCTTTGGTTTGATATGAAAATTATTTTGAAGACGATTCCGGCGATGGTGCAGAAGGATGAGAATTAGGATCAATCGAATATAAAAGTTAATCTCCGCACCTTGTATTCGTTTAATAAAAAATTTAAGAAGTCCCGTTGGTTAAAAAACTGACGGGACTTTTTTTGGTGTAATGTTTATCTTATTTTCAGTCGAAATCACGTAATTCATAATTTGTGCTTCTTCCACCTGATTCTTCCTGTTTTAGAATTTCTTTTTCTATCAAATCTTTGATATCACGTAGCGCAGTATCTTGAGAAGATTTTGTAATCTTTGCCCACTTTGAGGTCTTTAGCTTTCCTTCAAAACCATCTAACAATTTATTAAGCATCAAACGTTGTCTGCTGTTTAAAACTGTTTCTTTATGTAAATCCCAAAATTGAGCTTTCTTAAGGACTTGTCCGATTGTTTCCTCCGTTGCTTCCAATGCGCGATGTAAGCAATTTAAAAACCAGTAAATCCATTCTGTTATATCTCCTTCGCTGTGTTGTACTTTTTGTAAAATCTTATAATATAATTTCCGCTCCAAAAGTATCTGACTTGAAAAGCTGTAAAATCTAAACGCACTATTTTCGGACCTTGCCAGCAGCAAATCTGAAATCGCTCTGGCAATTCGTCCATTACCGTCGTCAAATGGATGAATGATGATAAACCAGAAATGTGCAATAGCGGATTTAACCACCAAATCTATCTTTAAATTATTATTTAACCAATTTAAAAATACAGCCATTTCCTTTCTCATATCCTGTGGCGGTGGCGCATGAAAATGAACGCGCTCTCTTCCCATTGGACCAGAAACGATTTGCATTTCACCAGTTCTGTAACGTGCGGTTTCAATTTTATACATCCCACTTCTGCCGGTTGGAAATAAGGCAGCATGCCAATTGAATAAACGTTCCTCATCCAGAGGTTGGTCGTAATTTTGCGTAGCATCCAACATCATTTCCACTACTCCCTCCACGTCCCGACCAGGGTACACCGACTCATCATAATCCAACCCTAGTCTTTTAGCGATAGAAGATCTTACCTGCTCATAATTGAGTTTTT
This sequence comes from uncultured Saprospiraceae bacterium, assembly GCA_938015415.1. GTDB lineage: Bacteria > Bacteroidota > Bacteroidia > Chitinophagales > Saprospiraceae > JALZUU01. The sequence continues at coordinate 4,285 of CALLPK010000025.1, read as the reverse complement.
CTCCCTCAATTTCTGATGATTTCAAAACATCTACCGTCATCGTTGACAGTAACGTCTCCTCTTTGATAGAGAAGCCTAATGCACTCATCTGACCAAACAGCTTTCCCTGAAGGTACCGGACCTTGCCTAGAATGACCTGAATCTCAGATTCATTCCAAGTGAAATTTGGCCAGTTATTGTATTGATAGATGTATTTCGCCATATTTTTAAGTTAGTTAAGGCGAATATACGAGTTATTCTCCGCATATTTAAGGAGAATAGGGGATTTATTCTCCGCATTATGGAATATGCGGAGTAAATTCCGATTAACATAACAGTTTTAACCTAGACGCAGTACGCGCCTCTTACTCAGAATAGCACCGTTGTAGCCTTTGCTTAGTTTCTAATCTTATTAATAATTTCAAATATTTCATTTGCATTAAATTCATTCGGGGATAGGGGTTCTATTTGACTACAGCTACATCCCGTTCCTTCAATCTCGAAATAAGTACTTCCGATTGATAAATAAAGAGCCCTTTCAATATCAGGATTATTCTTTGTGAGTTTGCATACGTCTTTCTCAATAATCTTATACTTCAAATTTTCTTCATTTACTGATTTATATAAAAGTACTTTTAAACCTGGAGAATTCCTTTTTATAAATTCATCGTCTAGCTTAATCTTAGATAAGTTTGTACCGTATAAAGCATTAAAACAAAAGTTAATTTTTTGTTTATTTACCTCAACTATATAAGTAATTTCATTATCCTTTTGTGTTTTTTCAAATTCATAAATTCTATTTAAGTTTAGGCTTAGGTATTTATCCATTTTTTGACTATTTCCACTTTCGACTGAAAATTCGAATTTGAAGCGACCACAAAAATGCCCAACACCTCTATGAAATGCATAGTCAATAGTTTTAAAGTCCTTAATTCTGGCTATTGATGTAAAAATGTCCTTTGCCATTAACTCATAGTTTTTTGAATAACTCATACTTTTGTATTTTATTTTTTAATAAGAAATTAAGCTGTTAATCATGTAACAGATTTTGATATCAAGTCAAAGATCGCTACTTATTTAGTCGTATTGAGATTGTTATTTAACGAGGTTTATTGACTCTGATTATTATTAATAGAATATAAATTTGCTCATTAACTAATTAAACGAGAACAATCGTTTTCCTTTAAAGGGGGCAAAGTTCCGAAACTATTTAATTCCCTAGGGATTGTTAATTAAGAAAACTCGCCAGAGCAATTTTTTACTTTTCTTTTGATAGAGACTGACTTATTGGGAAAGAGGAAGTGATGGTAATAATAGGGTTTAGGCTACGCCAGGTCTGAGACAGCGTTAGCCCTACTCTATTCTGTTCGTTTACCACTATTATAACAATTGGAAAGGGTTCCTGCGCCGGAGATGATGTTATTTCGAAGAGATTCCTTCAATTACCAAATCACGCAAAATAAAACAGCTGTTTTCAAACAAAAAAAATCCTTACCCGCACAAAGCGAATAAGAATTTAGTGGAGAATATCGGAGTCGAACCGATGACCTCTTGCATGCCATGCAAGCGCTCTAGCCAACTGAGCTAATCCCCCGAGCTGCGCAAATTTACAACTTATTTATATTGGTACCAATAAAAATGCAGTGTATTTTCTTTTTTTGTTTAATCGTTGATTTGTTTAATCGTTTAAAGCACTAAACAAATCAACGATTCAACGATTCAACAAAACTCAAACCCTAAAACTTATCCAGCAGTTCCATTTTCTTTTTCTGGAATTCTTCTTCGGAGATGATATTCTTGTCGCGTAGTTCGCCCAATTTGAGGAGCAATGCGTACACATCATCATCTTCTTTTTTAACAACAACCGTTTTTTCGATTGCCTCTTCGATTTCTTCCTCTACTTCGGTTACTTTCTCTTTGGCTTGATTTTTCAAATCCTGAGCGACCTTTTTTCCTTCCTGAAATTTTTCTTCAAACATTTGCTTGGCCGTGTCCATATCAATATTCTCCAACTGCACATTACCACTCAGAAAAGAGGTACATACCTGCCCCACCGCGTAAGTAGATGCGCCGGACAACGCTACCATAGAGATACCTCCCAGCAGCGATCCCAGGCCAGGAATGGTCTTGATCAACGACGCACCGTAGCGCGCAAACGCAGATCCCGTCAACGAAGCAACCAGCGCTTTACCCGTCACGTCGGAGTAGTCCTTGTCGTGGAGGTCACAAAGTTGGCGAATCATGTCCATTTGTACGGCGGTAACGGCCGTCAGATCCAGCAGCGGAATTGGAATAGCGCCCGCGCCCATAGAATACAAAACGTGCGTTTGGATAATTCGATTGGCTTTATCAGCAATATTATTCATAGTTTAGAAATTTTATTCACAATAAGTAAATTAGGCCTGTGTTCCAGAAACCAGCCTATCTCAATAACGAATATAGCAGCCAGATGGTTCTATTGGCTTAAATTATAGATAAACGACCGTGAATATCCGACCATCAGCATAAAGTCTATGCTACAACTCGTAATTAGGCTTCAGCTTAGATTCGTTTTTGTAGAAGGTGTTGATAATATTGACGATCTCTTCCGGGTCATCTGTCAACGGAATTAAATCCATATCTTTGGCACTGATATTCCCGTATTGTTCGAGCATGACCGTTTCGATCCATTCGCGCATACCACCCCAAAATTGGGTACCTACCAGGATAACGGGAACCGGCGTAATTTTCTTCGTTTGAATGAGGGTTAGTACCTCGAATAATTCGTCCAGCGTACCAAAGCCTCCGGGCATTACGATAAAAGCTTGTGCGTACTTTACGAACATTACTTTTCGGATGAAAAAATATCGGTGATTAAGGTTGTGTGCTGGGTTGATATATTTATTACCACCCTGTTCAAAAGGCAGATCGATATTTAACCCGACGGAGAGTCCACCATTTTTAGCGGCCCCTTTATTGCCTGCTTCCATAATCCCAGGTCCACCTCCGGTGATGATTCCATATCCTTCCTGCGTCATTCGCTTGGCAATCTTGACCGCCAATTTATAGTGTTTCTCGTTAGGTTTCGTACGTGCTGATCCAAAGATAGAGACACAGGGACCAATATTATTCATTACTTCGAAACTGTCCACAAATTCCGAGATAACCTTGAACATAGTCCAGGAATTTTCGCCCTTTATTTTACTCCATTGTTTTCGATTGGATAGGTTCTTATTTTTTTTAACAAAAGGATCGTTTTTACTCATGTTGATTTTTTTTGTGCATGAAAAGAGCCTACTGAATATATCAGCAGGCTCTTATTTAGGTAAAATTATATAATTTCCGTCTTAGCGTATACGCTAGTCAGTTGTGTGTTTCTTATATTCTTTTGCGATGTGTTCATAAACTTCTTCAAGCGAATTATATTGATCGAATATTTTTTTAAATTCGGAAACTTCCTGTGAACTCATGGGTACTACGTAGCGCAGTACATCGTCTTCCGTGATATCTTCCGCGCTGAGGATGATGAGTCGTTCAACGACGTTTCTTAATTCCCGGATATTTCCCGTCCAGTTAACATTTTGTAATGCCAACATGGCTTCCGGCTCTACCTTTTTCATCGGTAATCCGTGTTCGGTACAAATATTTTTAATAAAATGATCTACTAATAAAGGAATATCTTCCCGTCGATCATTCAACGGTGGCACTTTAATGACAATGACGGCCAGACGGTGGTATAAATCCTCCCGAAAACGTCCTTCCGCAATCTCTTTACGCAAATCTTTATTCGTAGCCGAAACAACTCTTACGTCTACTTTGATTTCTTTATCACCACCTACGCGGGTGATCCGGCTTTCCTGTAAAGCACGTAGTACTTTTGCCTGCGCACTCAAACTCATGTCACCGATCTCATCCAAAAAGATGGTCCCTTTATTTGCGAGTTCAAATTTACCAATTCTTTGCTTATGTGCAGAAGTAAAAGCACCTTTTTCGTGGCCAAATAGCTCACTTTCAATCAATTCTGAAGGAATTGCGGCACAGTTTACCTCAATCAGTGGTTCTTTACCACGAGGACTACGATCGTGCAGATAGCGAGCAACCAATTCTTTACCGGTTCCATTAGAACCAGTAACCAAAACTCTCGCCTCACTAGGTGCAACTAATTCAATAGTTTCTTTAATTTCCATCAAGGACTTAGAGGTTCCAACCATCTCTTGCTTCTTCTTCTTACTGACTCGAACCTTTAAGGTCTTATTGTCGGTAATTAAAGAAGATTTATCCATCGCGTTACGAACGGTAATCAACATTCTATTTAAATCTGGTGGCT
>CALLPK010000024.1 GCA_938015415.1 uncultured Saprospiraceae bacterium | reverse complement strand
GCAACTTTCTAATGCTGTGAATAGCGTATCGCTCGGCAATAAGCTTGTCGTTTGAAAGATCACCGAGTCGCAACCGAATTGATTTGACAGTTGGAATACTACTAAGCCTGTATCGATTGGATTACAGCTTTCTAGTGCTGTAAATAGCGTATCGCTCGGCAGTAAACTTGTCGTTTGGAAAATCACCGAGTCGCAACCGAATTGATTTGACAGTTGGAATACTACTAAACCGGTATCGATCGGATTGCAACTTTCTAATGCTGTGAATAGCGTATCGCTCGGCAATAAGCTTGTCGTTTGAAAGATCACCGAGTCGCAACCGAATTGATTTGACAGTTGGAAAATTACTAAACCCGTATCAATCGGATTACAGCTTTCTAAGGACGTGAACAACGTATCGCTCGGCAGTAAACTTGTCGTTTGAAAGATCACCGAGTCGCAACCGAATTGATTTGACAGTTGGAATACTACTAAACCGGTATCGATCGGATTGCAACTTTCTAATGCTGTAAATAGCGTATCGCTAGGCAATAAGCTTGTCGTTTGGAAGATCACCGAGTCACAACCGAATTGATTGTTTAGTTGGAAAACTACTAAACCCGTATCGATTGGATTGCAACTTTCTAATGCTGTGAATAGCGTATCGCTCGGCAATAAACTTGTCGTTTGGAAAATCACCGAGTCGCAACCGAATTGATTTGACAGTTGGAATACTACTAAGCCTGTATCGATCGGATTACAGCTTTCTAAGGACGTGAATAACGTATCGCTCGGTAGTAAACTTGTTGTTGTAATTACGGTACTATCACAGGAATAGAAACTAGGATAAATGCCCACTACTCTTCCAGTATCAATCGGGTTACAGCTCGTAAGCGGAATCATTGTTACTGGAAGTGGTGCTACAAAAAGATCAATAATCAATAAGCTATCACATCCATAGAAACTAAGTAACGAGTCGGTATACGTTCCAGAATTTTTAATAAATGAACCGTTGATTTCTAAACTATCGCCTTGGCAAATAGTCGCGTTTTGAGGAAAAGAATATATCGGATTTACCCTTACGATTGTACTATTCCCGGTGTTTGTACAAGTGGGTGTTGCACTATCATCAATAGAGACGATGGAATAAGTGGTGGTGATGGTGGGTGAGACGGTAATGGTATGTCCATCGTCAATACCATTTAACATATTGGAAGAAGTACCGTCGTCGTAGATAATATCAAATGGGCCACTTCCTGTCATATTGAAGGTAAGGATGGCCGATTCCCCCTCACAAATAGTTGTATCATTTGCTAATATGATGGTTGGTATTGGATTAACCACAAGGGTAAAATCATCTTCAGACGAACAGCCTGCGTCCGTAACGGTTACCGAATAGGTAGCGGTAGAATCTACGATAATGGTTTGGGTCATTTCTCCAGTCGACCATAGATAAGAGGCTCCTAGATTACCAGCATTGAGCGTATGTGTCGCATCACTACAAATCGTTTGATCCATTCCTAAATCAACAAAGGGTAACGGATTAACGGTTACGTTAATAACATCGGTGGAGGTACAGCCGTTGCCATTGGTTACCGTTACTTCGTAGAGTCCGGTAGTCGTTGCGGTTACTGTTTGACTCACCGCAGTTGGTGACCAGTTAAAAGTGGCGCCCATATTTTCGGCATCTAGCGTTACAGAACTACCTGTACAAATAGTCGTATCATTACCAAGCTCTACGATTGGAAGTACTTCCGTAGAAACGGTAATACTATCAATGATCATACAACCATTAATACTTGTCACGGTGACTTTATACGTTGTAGGTTCCGCAGGAGTGACCGTTCGGATGGCATTGGTAGAACCATCGCTCCACTCATAAGAACACCCTAAAAAAGAAGTTGCGTTGATATTTACTGGTACTCCTACACAGGTGGTCGTATCCCTTAATGCTAAGCTATAATCACAAGTCAGTTTTACAAACCAATTATCTAAAGACCAAGCCGGACCTTTATTGTCTTCTGATTTATCTCCGCTAGTATTAGAATTAGAATTTCCAGCAAGTAAAATACCATTATCGGATGTGTAAGTAGCACTGTACATATCATCAATAGCTGCTCCTCCGTAACCATCATCATAGTAGACAACCCCCGTATCACTTAAAAATACGAGGTAATAATCTTGTTGACCATTTGTGCCAACAGTTTTATTACCACCAATAGATGATCCCGAAAGGCCTCCCAGTAAATAAGTATCTTTTGAATTTTGCTGGACCACCTGCAGCTGATCTTTGCCCACCCCTCCTAGCGTTCTATCCCAGATTTTATTTCCATTATTATCAATCCGAACGACCCAATAATCATAATCACCAATATTAGCTTCTGTCTTTTCTGGGCTTATACCCGAGTTAGAGAATCCACCTAAAAGAAAACCACCGGTATTAGATTCTACTACATTATGAATCTGATCATCGAGTGTACCACCAAATGATTGTTGCCAAATAATATTTCCAGAAGGATCTATTTTCAAGGTCCAAAAATCATTACTCCCCTGAGATGCCGTTGTCTTGTTACCAGTAGCTCCGGAACCAGAATGTCCTGAGATCAAATAATTACCATCCGAGGTAGCCAGTACATCAAAGCACCAATCTTGTCCGGCGCCACCATAGAGTTTTTCCCACTGTAAATTTCCAGTTGCATCCAATTTAACGATCCAATAATCTGAAGTTCCATAATTATTTCCGGAGAGATTTCCGGTCATATCAGAAAAGGTATTTCCGGCCAAAATATAGCCACCATCATGAGCCAATTCCAGGTCCCAGAAAAATTCATCTGCTTGTCCTCCAAAAGTACGATCCCACTGCTTCACTCCGGCCGCATCCACCTTGATCACCCAATAATCATTACTGAACGGATTAATATTGGCCTCCGATTTATCTCCACTGATCGCCGACCTTGAGTATCCCCCCATGATATAACCACCATCCGCAGTAGGCTTGACAGATTGAAGTTGATCAGCTTGATCTCCTCCATAATTTATTTCCCAAAGTAAATTACCGTCCGCATCCAGTTTACCCAACCAGTAATCACTAGACCCATTGCTTGCTTGAGAGATATCGCCATTGGCACTAGATGAAGTGCTACCTCCGTAGATAAAACCACCATCTGAAGTCTCAAAGACTTCTCTGACATCTTCAAAGTTACTTCCACCGATGGTCTTTTCCCATTCGATGGTGCTTTGTGCAGAAACGGTGTGAGTTGATATAAAAATAACCAGCCACAACCAGCAGAATGCCAGTTGTAATAATTTGGGAGGCAGCACATAGGAATGTGATGCTACAGGTTTCATGTTGTCGTGTGCAATTAATTTAGGATAACGAGGAGGGAAATGTGCTATCTTTTAATTATGGGAGGTATTTTTAAACGTGTACTGCAAAGTTAAGGGTAAGTAGCGTGAGAAGCAATACACCTTTTTGGGTTATTTTTTGCATGTAAAATAATTAACATATTAAAAATTGATGTCACAAATTTGCAGACAAAACCTATAATATTCAACACTAATTCTAGTAAATCATTAACAATGACTGTCCTATTTTTCTAATTCTGTAAAATCAAGATAAGGAATGATGCGATCAATGAACCCAGGTTGAAGTGCCAGCATTTTTTCCAAATCAGTTCTAGATTTAAATGGTCCGTGTTGTTTTCGGTAATTATTAATGGCATTGGCCTCTTTCCAAGTGATGTAAGGATGCATCGCCATTTCTTTAGTAGACAGGCTATTAATCTTAATTTTTCTAAATATATCAGAGGTGCGTAATGCGGGCAGGATGGATTGCTTGACAGAATCTGGTAGTCCGTTGGTTTCTAAAATTTGATCTACGGAAACAAAGCCGCCTAATTTTTCGCGATAGCCCATAATTTTATCTGCGTAATAAGGTCCGATTCCTATCAGGTTTTGCCAATCCTCAAAATCTGCCGTATTAATATCGGTAATCGGATTTTCTTTTTTCTCTATTTTTTTCTTGTTAAAATTAATCTTTTTAGGGTCTACTATTTCTGGCTTTACAATTTCCATCCACGGAAGCAGCTGCTCTACCCACGCTTTTTTCATTCCATAAACGTTCTCTAAATCTTCTGGCTCCGCAAATTTTCCACCGGCGTCACGAAATTTAATCATTCGATCCACAATTTTTTCTGGTAAACCGAAAGATAACAGCTCTTCTTTTATAACGGTGTTAGGGTCAAATTTCTCATTGGGGCTTTGAATAATTACCGGAGCGGTAGTCTGTATCGATTGGTTGACTACAACGGCCGTTGGTTTAGACTGATTTTGGTTTGGCTCGGGCCTAAAAGCAATATAAGGGAGTATTCGTTGAAAGTCATCTTCCGTCATCCCGTATATTTTTTTTAAGCTCTCATCATTGTAAAACTTACCTCCTTTATTACGGTAATTTATGATAGTATTAACCAATTTTGGGGGGAGACCCAGGTTTAGAAATGCTTCTTTATCCGCAAAATTAGGATCTATCGGCTGTGGATTTAAAGTAGTAAGGTCGACTGGAATTTCCGACGCTATTGGGCGGGGGTTATTGACGTCCGGGGTAGTCGCAGCCATCACTTGTCTAAATTCTTCAAACTTATATTTTTCGGGGGTACGAAACTTTCGGACAATTGTTGGCAAAGCCAAAAACAATAAAGTTAATGCAACCAACACCAACAGGCCGTTGCGTTCTCTTTTTGTAAAATAAAAATAATCCTTCATCATTTTTTTATTATTTTTTTGTAGAAACGGTTCAAATAATATTAACCAACAAGCTTACTTTACTGATAGAATGAAAGCTCCCTCTTTTTTTATGTCAATTAACTCGTAATCTATCCCCCTTTCTTTTTTCCATTGCTCAATTTTCCAAAAAGAATTATTAGCCGAAACGATGAATTTTTTAGTCTTGAAATATTCGGCTAATTCTAGCAATTTAACTGGTGTATTATTTTCCAATAAAATATAATCTATTACAGGTGGTTCGAGATATTGAGGCATATGCTTACCGTCAATAATTTGAATTTTAATATTTTTAAATTGTAAGAGGTGGTCGTTATAGAAAAATTCAGGACTTCTGTTGATTCCATCTTTTTGAGTGGCATGTACTGTTTGTACACCTGATTTAATCCGGTAATTTTTAGCAAGAAAGTCAATATCTTTATCCGATAAATTTTCGCTGCGAATAGACCAACTTATTGAGCGATCAATAGCGTCGATAAGCGTTTTATTTTGGGTGGTATGATAAAAAACCAATTCACTTTTTTGGTAAGCATTTATTCTATAGTAAGAAAAATTCAACGAAAACAATAGGAGTAAAATAACAGAGACCTGTAACCATCTAAATTGTTTACGCTCAATGGCGATAACGACCGCAAGAATTATCAGATACAACAAAACAAGTCCAAACGGGCTTATCCAGATTCCAGAAATAATCGCACCCGGTAGTTGACTGATTAAAAAGATAAGTCCGTTCGTTAAATACAAAACACTATATAATATAACGCCGGGAATAAATCCTAACTTTGGTATTACCAACGAAACAACAAACAAAAAAACTGCAAAAGTCATAATAATTACCGCAGCTGGAATCACTACTAAGCCTGACAACCAGAAATAAACTGGAAACTGATAAAAATAATACAGACTAATGGGTAAAGTAACCAACTGTGCTGCAATGGCCACCGAGGTTAATTTCCAAATATAATTTCCTAGTTTATTCGCAATATAAAGCTGGCCATAAATTTTTTCCTGAAAATAAATAATTCCAATTACTGCCAAATAAGACAACTGAAATCCTACTTCGAAGAGCATATAAGGCTGGATACATAAAAGAAAAAATGCAGAAGCGGCCAACGTATTATAAATACTAGGATGGTGGCGCATTGCTTGTCCTACGATAATAAAACTAAACATCGTCGCCGCTCTTAGTACCGAAGGAGAAGCACCAGTCAACAAGGCAAAAAACCAGACACCGGCAACCATGATCCAGGTTTTGATCCAAACCCAAGAACTGGATTTAAAAGGAAGTAACCCCAGTAAAAATGAGATGCCTACGTAAATTAATCCGACGTGTAACCCCGAAACGGCCAGGACGTGCATTGCACCAGTATTTGCGTATGCCATTCTGGTTTCTGATTCCAGTAAATCTTTTTTGCCAAGAATTAAGGCAGCACCAACGGCAAGTTCATTATCAGTGGGAAGATGCTTTTGTAAAACAGAAAACAACTGATCGCGCATGCGAGTTGAAAAAGCTATTAAAGGATTTCCTTGATTCCGGTCTTGTAAGATCCAGTCACTTGCTTTTAAATACGTCTGATAATGAAAATTTCGGTTACTTAAAAATCCTTTTAGGCTAAATGCCGCAGGATTTAAGGGGCCAACGATTGGATTAATTTTACTAGAAAAATAAATTTGATCTCCATATTCCAATTGACTTGCTTCCTTGGTTTGCTCTAGATAACTGAGTAATTTACCAGAAACAGGTTGCTCATCTGCTACTCCACTCACCCCTTTTACAGCCAACTCCACACGGTAGGATTTGGCCGCCGCTCGGATGTCGGTAACCATAGCGACCATTTCGGTTTGCTCCGTAAGGTAATGATGGTAGTGATCACTCCTCCTAGATTCATCTGCATGGTAACCCAAAAAGTTTCCCAAAAAGAAAAAAAACAGGGTAATACAAAATCCGTAAAGGTGTCGGTATTTATAGTTTCCTCCGAAATAAGTGAGGCCAATCAAAGGAAAAGACAGAAAAATGAAAACATAATACGGTAGTACCATCGTCCACAAAAAGGAAGATAGGATCCCCGCAATCAGGGATAGGAGCAAGCGTACGAAAGGATATTCCCGCCAGTTGATCATGTTTTCTCATAATAGGTTTTTGCACCAAACAAAAACCGCTTAACAAAAGGATTCAAGATCACCGATCAGTAACCTCAAATAAGAACGCCTTAAATTAACAATTAAACTGGAAAAGAATAAAAAAAACAGTTATTTTTTTAGAGATAGGTTTAAATATCTGGGAAGCAAAGGTAAAATTGGCAATCAGCCGATGAAATCCACTACTTCTCCATCGCCATGATGGCATTGATTTGTAATCGCATGGCCATATCCATTACTTCTACGAGATTTTCTACGGGTGCTTCCGGATCGGGAGAGATCGTAATATCGAGCTTACCTTTCGCACTACTTTTTAGACGACGCAAACCTGTTTCGAGATTTCCGGCGCTGATACCTTTACCGTCCAGCTCGTACTTTCCCGTTCGAGTAATGGTAACATCGGGAATTTTTTCGTTGGAAGTGCTGGGTGTAGAACTACTACCGGGAAGTTTTAGATTCAGGGCATTAGGTGCCACCAGACTGGAAGTCAACATGAAAAATATTAGCAGTAGAAAAATAATATCCGTCAGAGAAGACATACTGAACTCGGCGCTGACTTTTGCTTTTCTTTTTAATCCCATGACATCGTAGTTAGCAGGTTAAAATAAGTAAAATATTAACGGAATTAAGATCTAAGACCTTGGTTGCGTTGCGAGGATGGCCTTCAGTTTTAGCTCACTGGCAATCTTCATCAGTTCGTGTACTTTTCGGGTAGGAACACCTACTTCAGCGACGATGGTCAAAGTAGCATTATCACGGTTTTCGGATTCGCTGATTGCACGTTTGATCCCACCTCTGAGGCCGCTTAATGGTATTTCATTTCCATTCAATAAAAATTTACCATCTTTCTGAATTGCCACCGCTACATCGGAAGGAGCCACGGTTTTAGAATCTGATTTAGGTAATTCCAAATTATCTACCCGTACAAAATTAGCCGTCAGCATAAAGAATATCAACAATAAAAAGATGATATCCGTTAAAGAAGACATGCTAAACTCTGCACTTACCTTTGATCTTTTTTTTAATCCCATGATGATGGTTGTTATTGAGGCCGCTATTAAAAGTTTATTTCTTGCAGAGATCGCAAAGACTCTTCAACTTGCCTATCCGGCAGGCAGGCGTGTATATCTTTTAGCGTAAATGATTTATTATATCTGTTAAAGACTATTCCATCGGTTCCTGTAGCAGATCCATAAACTCCGTCGTCGTCCGTTCCATTTCGTAAATTACTTTTTCAACGTTGGCTACCAATATATTATAGCCTACGAAAGCGAAAATACCAATCGCCAGACCAAAAGCCGTGGTTACCAGAGCTTGGTAGATACCACCCGCTAGTACATCCGGCGTCACGTTTTGCTCCGTTGCCATTCGATAGAAAGCCATGATCATCCCCGTTACCGTTCCGAAGAAACCGATCATCGGAGCTGCACCGGCGATACTTGCCAGCTTAGAGAGATTTTTTTCCAACTTAAAGACTTCAAGGTTACCTACATTTTCGATGGCCGCGTCGATATCACGAAGTGGCTTACCAATTCTTTTTAATCCTTTTTCCACCATCCGTGCCACAGGAGAATCCGTTGTCTGACATAAAGCACGGGCTGCTGCGATATTTCCGGCGGCGACGTTCATTCGGATATTATTCATGAAAGTTTCATCAATTTTTCCCGCACGGTTGATCGTTGCATATCTTTCAAAAAAGATATATAATGCAATAAATGATAATACCAACAGGATTCCCACGATGATAATCCCTAAAGGTCCACCTTCGGTAATAATTCCTAATAAACTTTGTGCACCGTCGGCACCGTCCTCAGTTTGAAATAATAAAATTGAGTTAGAAAGCATAGGTTTTTAGTTTTTTGACGTAAACTGTTTCATAAAGGTTGTTAACGTCTCGTTTCTCAGATTAATTTTATAGGTATAACTATTCTTTTAAAACGTTAAAATTAAAGATTTTTATTTAATACTCTCAATGAAGTGGTTTAAAAACTTCAAATAATAGAAGTATACCATATAAGGTATCTTTATTATTCGGTATTTTCCTGTGTTTCGGGGAAACATTCGTGGCTACTTTTCCATTAAACAATAGGAACCTAATTAAGAATAAAATAAATTAGTTACAGCTAAGTCATTGATATCGTGGATCTTCTGCTATTATTATTTCAATATCTACGGCTATTCAAAGAAAATAAGCATTGCCCATAATATCAAGCACTTAGCTTCACTTTCTGTGCAAATTCTTGATTAACTTCTTTAAAACTTTATCATAAATAACTTATATTTGTGGTGCTCAGCGAAATTTCGCTAATTTTAATCAAAAAAAATTTTCCTAATTAAATTAACCTAAAACGCTTCACCTATGTCAGAAACAACTGCGCCTGCTGCCCCCACAGTCAAAGCATCCAACGCGGATGCTGCGCTTCGCTCCCGAAAAATCCGTAAAGTAGCCGTATTAGGTTCCGGGATTATGGGCTCCGGAATTGCCTGCCACTTTGCCAATGTTGGCATTGAAGTTCTAATGCTCGACATGGTCCCCCGCGATCTGACCGAGGATCAAAAGAATAATGCGGCAGCCCGTAACAAAATGGCCAATGATTCGCTAGCCGCCGCGCTTAAATCAAGACCAGCTGCGCTGTACGATAAAAAATTTGCCAGTCGGATCAAAACCGGAAACTTTGACGATGATTTTGCGCATATCAAAGATTGTGACTGGATCATTGAGGTCGTAGTTGAAAGATTGGACATCAAAAAAATTATTTTTGAGAAGGTCGATAAATTCCGTAAAAAAGGATCTTTAGTAAGTTCTAACACTTCCGGTATTCCAATCAATCTGATGGCCGAAGGTCGCAGTGATGATTTTAAAAAACATTTTTGTGGTACCCACTTTTTTAATCCACCCCGTTATCTACGGTTGTTAGAAATTATTCCTACTCCAGATACGGATCAAAGTGTAATTGATTTCTTTATGCACTACGGAGATGTTTATTTAGGAAAACAAACGGTGCTTTGTAAAGATACCCCCGCGTTTATCGCCAATCGAGTTGGTGTTTACGCAATGGCAAAGATATATCAGTTGACGGACGAACTCGGTCTCGATATTTCAACGGTCGATAAGTTAACCGGTCCGGCGATCGGTCGTCCCAAGACCGGAACTTTCCGATTGGGAGATTTGGTCGGTCTGGATACTGCCGATAAGGTGATGACGGGTATCAAAGAAAATTGTCCCAACGACGAACAAGTAGGTGCTTTTAATGCGCCATCTTACATGAAATTTTTATTGGATAATAAATTCTATGGTAATAAAACTAAGAAAGGTTTTTACCAAAAGACCAAAGAAAAGGACGATAAAGGTCGCCCGATCATTCTAGGTCTGGATTTAAAAACACACGAGTATGTTCCTACTCAACGACCTACTCTTGCCAGTCTGAAAGATCTTAAGCAGATTGAAAATCAGGACGCAAAAATCAAATTTCTTTTCAATGCGGAGGACGAAGGCGGTCAACTTATTCGTCGTTCGCTCTTAGGCTTGTTTGCTTACGTTTCTAATCGTATACCAGAGATTGCGGATAATTTATACAGTATTGACGATGCGGTCCGTGCGGGTTTTGCGTGGGAATATGGTCCTTTTGAATACTGGGATACGGTCGGCGTGCAGTCTGCGGTAGAACTGGCAAAAAAAGAAGGAGAAAAAATTGCTCCCTGGGTAACAGAAATGTTAGCGGCCGGTCATACCAGTTTTTATAAATCAGAAAAAGGCCAACGTAAGTATTACGACATGACGTCCAAATCTTACAAGACAGTCCCCGGTGGCGAAGCATTTATCCAGCTGGACAATTACCGCGAATTACCTCCGGTTTATAAAAATGAAGAAATCACATTGCACGATATCGGAGAAGGCGTGCTTTGTTTGGAGTTTACCAGTAAAATGAATTCCATTGGCGAAGGCGTATTACGCGGTATCAACGAAAGTATCCGAATTGCAGAAGAAGAAGGTTGGAAAGGACTGGTGATTGGAAATAATGCTGCCCACTTTTCGGTAGGAGCCAATTTGATGATGATCGGAATGTACGCATTCCAGCAAGAATTTGAGGAGTTGAATATGGCCGTTGACTTTTTTCAAAAAACAACGATGCGTTGTCGCTATTCCAGCATTCCCGTCGTAGCCGCTACGCAAGGCTATGTATTTGGTGGAGGTTGTGAAACGATTATGCACTGCGATGCGGCCATGGTGGCGGCGGAATCTTACATCGGTCTGGTAGAAGTTGGCGTCGGTTTGATTCCAGGTGGTGGTGGTACCAAAGAATTTGCGGTACGGCTCTCTGACAGCATGTACGCAGGAGATGTGGTTATTCCTAAATTGATTGAACATACCAAGACCGTAGCGATGGCTAGTGTAAGTACTTCGGCCGCACAAGCTTATAATATGGGGTATCTCGTAAAAGGAAAAGACGAAGTCGTCATGAATACTGGACGTAATATTGCGGAAGCCAAAGCGAAAGTTCTGGAATTAGCCGACGGCTACACCCAACCACTCGCAAGAAAAGACATTAAAGTGTTAGGTCGTAACGGACTAGGTGCTCTTTACACATTTGCCAACGAATTAAAACTTGGTAAGTACGCCAGCGAGCACGATATTAAAATTGCTAAA
Source organism: uncultured Saprospiraceae bacterium (assembly GCA_938015415.1). Taxonomy (GTDB): domain Bacteria; phylum Bacteroidota; class Bacteroidia; order Chitinophagales; family Saprospiraceae; genus JALZUU01. The sequence goes on along the minus strand of CALLPK010000024.1, from coordinate 37,272 downwards.
AAAATATCTTATGTCCTTTGTGGTGGTGACCTGAGTGGACCACAAACGGTTTCGGAACAATATCTACTGGACATCGAACGGGAAGCCTTTTTGAGCCTTTGCGGCGAACAGAAAACGCAAGAACGAATTCAGCATATGTTGCAGACGAATAAGCCGTTGAGAAATTAGAAGAGGCTAATGATTAAGATGTTTAATTTCAGGAAAACTACTGTAGCTTTTCCATAAAATAAACAGTCTATAATTTTTAAAAATTCTCTCTTTACAATTCATGTTAAGATTAAAAGGTACAGAAAAATTTAACAGATCAATACGATTAGAAACGTTTGCCCCGCGTCAGAAGAGGGCCAAAAGCTAACGGCCAATAGCAAACCGCTATAAAAAAGCCAATAGCAATTTTTTGATGAAAAAATAAAAAATAAAAAAATGGATGCATATATTGTAAAAGCATATCGAAGTGCGGTAGGTCGCGCAAAAAAAGGAGGTTTTAAAAATTTCCGTTCTGATGATTTGGCCGTAAGAGTGGTCGAACATATGATGGCGCAAACACCTAATTTTGATCCACACTTAATTGACGATGTCATCGTGGGTTGTGCTAATCCGGAAGGCGAACAAGGCTTTCAAATTGGAAGACAAATTTCTGTACGGGCCTTGGGAAAACCAGTTCCAGGTATGACGGTCAACCGTTACTGCGCAAGTGGACTGGAAACGGTTTCTATTGCCGTGGCAAAAATTAAAGCTGGGATGGGAGAATGTTATCTGGCAGGTGGAACAGAAAGCATGAGTATGATTCCGATGACGGGATATAAGCTGGCACCGAGTTACGAGGTGGCTTCTACGACGCCCAACTATTTGTCGAGTATGGGTGCTACGGCAGAAGCAGTTTCGGAGAAGTACGGAATCACCCGAGAAATGGCGGATGAGTTTGCTTACAACTCTCACGTCAAAGCAGCAGCCGCTATCGACGCTGGAAAATTTAAGGACGAGATTGTTCCGGTTACGGTAAAAGAAACTTTTGTTAAGGATGATAAGCGAGTAGAGACCGAACACGTTGTGGATACGGACGAAGGCGTCAGAAGAAGTACGACGGTGGAGGGATTGAGTAAATTACGCGCGGTATTTAAAACGGGTGGAAAAGTCACCGCAGGAAATGCTTCGCAGACGTCCGATGGTGCGGCCTTTTTGCTGGTGATGAGCGAGCGAATGGTGAAGCAGTTTAATCTGGAGCCGATTGCCCGATTAGCGGCTTGTTCCGTGGCGGGTGTAGATCCGTTGTATATGGGAATCGGGCCATGCGCGGCAATTCCGAAAGCTTTGAAACAGGCGGGTTTATCACTGGGAGATATCGATGCAATTGAATTAAATGAAGCTTTTGCCGCTCAGTCTTTGGCGGTGATTCAGGAGGCGGGATTGAATCCGGACATCGTGAATGTTAACGGAGGGGCGATTGCGCTCGGCCATCCACTGGGTTGTACGGGTGCAAAATTAAGTACGCAGTTATTTAATGAAATGCGCCGTAGCAACCAAAAGTACGGAATGGTTACTGCCTGTGTAGGTGGCGGTCAGGGAATTGCGGGGGTTTATGAGTTGTTGAATTAGATTTTTTGGTTGTCTTATAAGACAATCTTTTACTAACGTGCTTTTTATATTATAAGAAGGTTTGAATAAAATAAATAGAATCCTTATCAGTGTTACTGGTGAGGATTTTTTCTGTTTAGAAATTACTCAAGAGGAAGTGTTCCAAACGTGAATTTTTGTCCCATAAATCTACCGAACAAAAAGTGGTTTTTATTTTTGGCTACATAAGCAGGATAAAAATAAGGAACTATGGCTTTATTACCGTTTGAAAAGAGCGTTTCTGTCGTAAGTTTTCCCTCTTCACTAAAGACGGTCATAGTCGTAGGGGTTCCTTTCACACCGTTAGCTTTCCGTTCTTTTTTCCTCATCTCATGATTATATAATAAATATAAATTTTGATTCCCTATAAAACCCGCGAAAGAAGATAGTGCTCCATATTCAGTCCATAATTGCTTATTGACAATTGTGTCTGTCATTAATTCTCCGTTTTTGTCAAAGAGAAAAATTAATAGCTCATCGGTATAATAAGTTGTCTCGGAATCGTAAGTATTTGTTCTTTCTTTAAAAATACGAACCGACTGAACTACATGATTTTCCAATATCAAGGCCAGGTTACCATTTTCGAACTGGTAACTTTTTATGTAATTATAATTCGGCTTAGGTGAATCCAACTTATCCCAATTATCGCGAAAATTCCGACTTACCAGGGAGATATTTTTAAAAGGGAAAAATTTTACATCCGGAGGATCATCCATATTATCCATTGTTGCATAGAAACTACCTTTTGTTGAAGCATTCTTATTTTTGGTAGCGTAAATACCAGTTAGTGCGGGCAGCGACTTTCCATTTTTTAATACTAACAATACTTTTTCAGGATCATAAATTGAATTTTTGTCAAAAACAAAATCAAAATATTCTCTCTCTTCATTTATTTTATAAACCCGAAAAAAGTAATCCTTAGATAAAGATTTATTGATCAAGTCTTTGACTACCTCTTTAAAGGCATGTTTGTGTACTCTTGTCAGACAGTAAATAGTCCCATCCGTATCAATTTGAAAATCTCCGATAAAAATCTTCTTTTTCTCTTCACTGAAATCAATTTTTTTGTGCCATTCAAGTTCCATATTTTCGTTAAGACACAGAAGTTGAAAATCATCAAACCTGCCTTTTATCTCCTGACGATAGGATAACGTAACCAACTTCTTATCCGGACTTATTTGCTGATTAACTTTTACTTTATATCCGTTACCAAAAATACTTAACTGAGAGTTCAGTAAATGATTGCTGAACAAACCCTCTACTTTATCCTGTGAGTGTACCAATAAAAAATCTCCCAGTTTACCCTGTTCAATTTTAGCTACAAACAATTCAATTTTATTAGCCGCCTTATTGTTTTCAAAATAGTACAAAAACATTCCTGCAGTTGTTTGAATAGAATTCAGAAAAGTATATTTAGTTTTATCGTACTTGAAATTAAGGGGATGGGTATTTACCAATTTATGGTCTGATATTTCAAAAGTAAGTAATTCAAATTCCGATTTTTTTACTTGTCCACTAATTACATAATAGTTTACTTCATCCATCCCAACTAACCGATAAAGCCTGTTTTTCTTATCAAGTTCAAATTGTTCTCCCCATGCTATTTGAGCCGACTGTGCAATCACACTTAGTCCTGATAATAACATAAACAAAATCACAAAAATTAAACAAATATTTTTCATTTTACATTTCCTTTACTTGATTTTAAAAAAATCAGGTTGAACAAATATACCTTAAATCAATAAAATAAACCTTATCTTTACCTGAAGAGATCTAATAACTGCCCGTTATAAACTCAACCGACCATGCACAAATTAATTTTTACCAACCTGCTCGTTAGTCTTGGACTTTGTCTGACACTAAGTGCTGAGGCTCAAATTGAAACCGAGAATATTCTCTACGAACAAAATTTTGCGGAACCCGGCTTTCCATCCGGCTGGACGACCAACGACATATCCGGGCAGAACGTTATCTGGTCTTGGTGTGCTGATCCGACTACGGGGCAAACAAACGGATGTCCTGCTATCTGGGCTGGTGGTAATAACAATCAAATTCCTTTTTTAGCAAATAGTGCTGAAAATGGGTTTTTAACGCTAGATTCTGACGCTTTTACGGGTATCAGTCAACCGCATATTAGTCAATTAACTTCTCCTCCTTTTGATTTTAGTATGGAAGATACTGTCTGGGTAAAATTTGAAACGCACCTGGGTGTTTTTAATCTTACGCCAAACGGTAACGCTATTTTGCGCGTAAGCAATAATGGAGGAATGTCGTGGCAAATTTTTAATTGCTTTCCCGAGTTTCCGCTGGAAGTAGGAACCGTAGATAACCGCTGGTCCGTAAATCCAAAAACGATTTATTTTAATGTATCAGAAGTGGCTGCGTTTCAATCTTCGGTTATTTTTCAGTGGCAGTGGAAAGGTCAGGAAGAGTACCATTGGAGTATTGACGATTTTCAGGTGAGTGGTAGCGATCCCCGACCGGCCGTTGATTTGGTTTTAAGAAAAAATACCTTTCTTATTCCGGAAAATGCGATTATCCCTGGATTTGAGATTGCGCCAATTTCTTTTGGTGTAAAAATAACCAATCAGGGAAGTCAGCCCCAATCTGAGATCAATATATCCATCGCTATTGTTAACGATAACAATGAGATTGTTTACGCGGACACCTTAATACATGAGATCCTCAGTGTGGACGAAGAAAGCGATTTGCTTTTATTTGAAAATACTTTTACGCCGCCAAATACTCCTGCTGTTTACGAGGGAATCTATACGCTGTTAGCTGACAGTCCGGATGCAACACCAGATAATAATCAGCAGACATTCTCTTTTGAAATATCGGAGAATATGATCGCCAAAGAACGTCAGATCGTACCCCGTCGCAGCACTGCCCCACTCGATAACGAATGGACACAACAAGAACCACACAGCTGGGCCTGGGGGAATTATTTTTTCCTCAAAAATGGTCTGGGCAAGTTAGCAACCTCCGCTACTTTTAGTATTGCCAATGCGGAGGTCTTGGGTGGAAAGAGCATTAATCTCACTTTGTTTGAATGGACTGATTTGGATAACAATAAAATGGCAGAAGCCAGCGAACGAAATCTGGTAGCCTTCGGAGAATACGATATTAACGGATCAGAGCCAGGTGATGGATTTCTTACGGTTCCACTTTTGGCTTTTCCCGGTACGGCGGAACTAAAGAACAATCAGGGATATTTATTGATGCTGGAATATTTTGCGGATGATCCGACCGATTTATTTATCAATTATAGCGAGGAACATGATTACCAAACGACCCTGGACTATTTTGCAAACACGGAGACTACCCGATTCGCATCTATGTTAGGTATTGGTAATCCGATTACGGATGCCACTTATTCCAGTCTGGCTTTTGGCTTTGATCGTATTCCGATGGTACGTTTGGAAACAGCAGCAATCGTTGGTACGCAGAATATCCTACCAGCAGTTTTTCAGGTAAAAATTTCCCCGAATCCGACGGCAAAAGATATTGGAATTGATTTTGATTTTCCGGAAATAATCCCAACAGTTACGGTTAATTTATATAACCAATCTGGGAAATTACTATCCACCCAAAAGCTAGTTTCGGTGCAAAATGAACGAAAAATCATTGACGGCAGTCAATTGTCTTCGGGTATTTATTATATAGAAATACGAACGGACGCAGGGAGACGGACGATGCGGGTGATCAAGGTAGAGTAATTTTTTATCCACCAAAATAATACATCAAACCGAGTTGAAAAAAGCGGACAGGTCCATCGTCGTAATACAAAGGTATAGTGCCAGCAAGAGAATTTTCATTATTATTGCTATTCCTGTCATTTAAACGTTCACTGTATGCCAGTTCAATTCCCGTACGAGCGTTAAATTGATACCCAACACCAAGATTTAAGCGAAAATCACTAAAGCGTTCTGAAAAAGAATTTTTATTAAGCGAGTTATCTGCTTCGAATGAACCATCTAAAATATCAAGCGACGAAGCCCCTTTCAATTTATTAAGTCGATACGCCCAGCTCATTCCAAGGGCCAGTCGAAGCTTTCCCACTGGTCGGTAGACAAAAGAAAGCGGAACTGTTAAATGGTAGTCAGGTGCATCCGCATTGATCTTGTTTGCTATCTGTGCGCGCTCAATCTCAGAGAACCCAGCTGGTTCATTAGAACTGAGCCCTTGATAATCGTCTGACAAGGCCAAATCATCAGCATATTTATTTTCACTTAAAAAATCCAGTTGCGTCGCACGAACACCTAGTCCTGTTTCGACCGCCCATTTGGCACCTATTTTTCTTTCCACTCTCAAGGCTGTTTCCAATCCGTTGCCTGTTTTACCAGCGATGATCGCTCCAGCGTATACTCCGGTTCTCCATTTTTTATTTTTAGGAAGGTCAAGGTCGTGATCAATTGTAAGACTATTGTGGGCAACTGGTAGCGTAGCCATATCCAAAATTGGTAACGCATTTAAAGGAGTCGAAGGATTTTCTACTTTTCCGATCGGTTCGATAGAAATTACCCTAGCAGCAGGAATCGTTTTTTCGGGGTTATTTTCTACAACGGCTAATGAGGTCAACGAATTTTGCACATCCGATTTCCGAGATAATTCGTTTTGGTCAAAATAAACACTTGATGGATTTTTACTACCGAAGGCTACTTGTTGTTTTGAAGTATTTAGAGCAGTTACCGACGCAGTCTTATTTTCAAAATTTGAAGTTATCGTATTTTTATTATTTGTATTATTCGTATTGTATGCGGTCTTCTTATCAGATGATAAAGTTGAATTTTCTGCGTTTTGAGATTTGTAAGACACCTTATCGTATTTGTGATCGGTAGTCGTTTCAGTCATCTCGGTTTGGCGGTCTGTATCCATCGGGTGATTGATGGCCATTGGAGTTGACTGATGTTTTTGGAGTCCCCACATCACGGTGATTCCGCCCACAAATCCCATGACGAGAATAGCGGCAATGGATAGCCATCCAATGCGTCGCTCCTTTTTTTCGACGGGCATTTCCTGATCCAGAATTTCCGCCATATTCTTCCAGGCAGCATCCATAAATTGGGAATCAGTCGCTTGATTTTTTCTTTGTTTACCCAGCATGACTTCGGTAATTATTACTTTTTTTTAATAACGTTTTAAGTTTTTCCCTGGCAGCATTCAGATGCCATTTGGAAGTACCTACGCTTATATTTTCTCGTTCACCTATTTCGGCGTGTGACAGTCCTTCGATGGCGTACAAACGGAACACATTTTGGGTAGCGGGTGGGAGTAAATCCACCATCTTCATAATATCTTCTGCATACATATTACTCAAAGGCTCATCCCGCACCTGTGCGTCCCGGTCTTCAAAAACCAGAAATTGCAAATAGCGGGAGTTTTTCTTATAATAATCAGACAAGCAGTGGTATACAACTCTTCTGATCCATCCTTCCAGAGAACCACTGAAAGTGAAAGTGTCTAATTTTTTAAACACTTTCAAAAACCCAATGTTGACAATCTCCATCGCAGTTTCCCGGTCAGAAGTATGTCGCATACACATACCGATCATAGTCGGAAAATGCTGTTTGTACAACATTTCCTGACATCGCCGATCGTTGCGAATGCAACCTTCGACGAGTTCTTTTTCAGTATAGGTTTTTCTTCCGAACATTAGTAACAGTCTTTACCTGCTTAAGTCAAAGTTTTCGAAGTTTTTCAAAAACAGATTGAATATCCATTTTCGAATCACTTTTTACCTAAAGATAAAAAATCTCTGGTTTGTTTTAGCTTTATATTTGCGCCGTTAAGCTCTGGATCAGCGATTTTCAAGAGTAAAGCTTCTTAAAAAGACAGTGATAACAAGAAAGACGGCATATTTCCCGAAGAGGTTGGGTCTTTGGATAAAAAAAAACTTATACCCTTTGAGGCTGCTTCTTTTATCATTCTTAAATTCAATTTTCTCTTCACCCTTAAAAAATAAGTTTTCGACTATAATTGTGGTTTTTTATAAAAAATAGATAAAATTAAATCCCGTAATCATTTGACAATCAGCCCTTTAAAAAATGTACATCTGTTTAGCACACAACTTTAATAATCAAAATAATTCCTGATCCAAACGGCTTCTGAATAATTCCTCCAACGTTTCCAATAATACCTCCAAGTGACCATCCCGACTCACTTCGCGATTAATTTTGAGACGCGTATCGGTCAGGTGTTCAAGTTTGATGAGTCGTTGTGCTTTTTTATAAAATTTTTGCCGATGAATCTCCGGCGGGATGATTATTTCACGAGCAGCTACCTGCACCCAATAGTTAAAACTAAGTTTATCACTCATTTCAAATTCATGAAATCCGGGTTCATTTTCCAAAAATAAAATAGGACAATCTCCTTTCAATTTAAAAATAAGACCATATAAAACATCTCCCGCTTCCGGTGGCTGGATGACCGGATATTTATCCACCTCCAGATTATCGGAAATAATGTATTCATGGGCGGGTGCCATCTCTCCCGTTTCAGCGTCCTTTACTGGAATTATTCGTTCGTACCATACTTTGCGGTACCAGACACCTTGAACGGTATATTCGTAGGACTTGGCGGCAAAGAAAGCTTTATAAAAATCTAAAATAGGGGTTAGGTTTGCGCCAAATATTCCCAGCAGCGCCTTGTTACCAGCATTATTAGCTGATAGAAATAAGGACAATTTAGAACGCCAAAAATCTGTTTCCCAGGGTTTGAGACTTTCTCGAATACTCAATTGATTGGGTTCCATATCCATTTTTATCAACGCTAAATCCAGTTCTATTTTTTCGATCCGGGCTTTTAATTGTAAAAAGGTCTCTTTGATTTTATATAATTCGGTATAAATACGTGTACGTTCCGCATCTTTCCAAAAATTTTCTTTCAACCGTTTTTTCATTCCTTCAAACTGCTCAATCCGCGCCAGCAAATGTACGTACACCCGACCACCCATCAACTGATAGATTTTTCGGCGCAGATCACTGACAAAATCCGCATCGTTAATTTTATTTAATGTTTCCAACCATAAATCAAACGCCATTTCATCACTTTCAATCTCAAACCGAATTCCTCGCTCGTTATCAGCAGATAACCGGGCGACGGTTTGATTTTCAAAATCAAGCAAATTGATCTGTCTGCTTAAAGGAATGATCAACTTCTCCCGAATCGTACGCTGCAAATAACGGGCACCGTAGCGTCGGTCGTACCCGCGTACTCCTAAAAAATCAAATACAGAATCATCTAAATCCAGTGTTAAATTTCTAAATTTTATTCCTTCCCGTTCTTTAAATTTTGCGATTTCTCTTTTCACAATCCGAGCAATAGTCTGCTGAGACAAAGGACTAAAGGGCGTGATACGATCAATCCGGTTATATAATTCAGGTCGAAAATGCTGTTGCACCGCAAATTCAAAATGCCGGGCGATCTCTTCTTTGTCGATCGTAGATTTCCAGCTAATTCGATTATCTTGTAGGTTAGCCGCACCGATATTAGAAGTCATAATAATAATGGTACTACAAAAATTAACCGTTTTCCCCTGACTATCCGTTAGTCTTCCTTCGTCCAAAATTTGCAATAATAAATCCTGAAATCCACGGTGAGATTTTTCTATTTCATCAAATAATAAAACCGAAAAAGGCTCCCGTCGCACTGCCGAGGTTAACAGTCCATCTGTAAAAAAAGAAGAGCCAAGTAATCGTGCCACCGCCATCGGATGCGCATACTCACTCATATCAAAACGAATCATTCGATCTTCGTGACCAAACATAAACTTGCTTAATACTTTTGCCAGCTCCGTTTTTCCAACGCCTGTTGGACCGACAAATAAATAAGAAGCGATCGGCTTACCACTAAAACTCAGATTGGTTTTAACGGTGGCCAACATATGGAGCACATTATCCACCGCCAATTCCTGCCCGGAGACTTCCTGATTAAACTCCTGCTTAATTTTTTTGAGCGGTAAAGGAATTTCCGGATCAATCATAAAAAGAGGTAATCCCGACTCCTGCGAAAAACGCTTAATCACTGCTGCTCTCGTAATTTTAGCAACGGCTGTTTGTGACGATTGTGTATCCAGGAGCAACGACTCCAAAAAGCGAATAGGTCGCCCGGGCATTCCAGCATAAGGAGAAAAACGCCGACTCAACCGAATAATTTCTTCGATGGCCGTTCGTTCAATTTTTAAATTTTGGCGTTTGGCAATAGACTGAACCTTCCCCGTGATTATTTTCTCCAGAAACTTGGTAGGTTCCTCCAATCGGATAATTTGAAACAAGGATAAAAAATTAGGCGCCTTTAATTCAATGCTACTCAACTCTTCGGAGGTACATTCCGTCAGAATAGAAATTTTCCCTTGGTTGAGGTAAGTTTGGAGAGCATCGGCCATACTGGTCTCGCTACCTTCGTACTGTCCCACTTCAAATAATTCGGTCAGATTTTGAATGAATAAAAAATCTTTGGTTGCCGTAAGTTGCTGGCAGAGATAACCAAAATTTTCTTCCCAGCCCGTATCCTCCGTAAGCTCCCGAATCATCCGGGAAGCATTCGTTTCCCAAATAATCGAATCTACACCGGATGTTCTAAATCTGCGCGCTAGTTCCATAATCAACGCAGACTTTCCGACACCGGATTTTCCGACGAGTAATACACTGGAATTAAAATCATTTTGGACAGCCCGACTGAGGTTGTCCAGTTCTTTATCTCGATGCCAAGTCTGTTGTTCTGTGATATGTAGTGGGAAGGCCAGTCTACTTAACCAGTTAATTTCCTGGGCACCCCCCGCCTCTTCTTGTTCTGCGAGGGAGTACACCTTGTACTGAACATCTTTTCTGATTAATTCTACTTCTTCGAACCAAATAGTCGCAGCAATTTTCTGTACTAATTTCAGTCTTTTGTTCCGGATAAAAGAAAGTCGAATCGCCTCCTCGAGATGGACTTCCAGTTCTTCCAGTTCAGTAGCCATTGCTTCTACCCCCAAATTGGGTACTACTGCCCAAAATCCGTGCGGCGTTTGTTTCCAATAATAGAAGAAATCGAGCGAAAAATCTGGATAAGCCGTTTGATCTTTAGCCCCATTAAATTCCAGCGTTATTTCGGCTTTAAAATAATCGGCATAATCGGCTTCTTTGACCAAAGCTAGATAGTCCGCGGGATCCACAAATATTTTTTGGAATTGCTCGGCGTATTTGCCAGCGAGTAGTTCTGGAGAAGTACCTAGCTGCAGAGCGTTCAGGTCGCGCATGGGCAAGACCAGTTCGTTACCGCCGTGAAACTTTAATTTAAAAGCTAAAAAAGGAATGGTTAAGAGGGTGGGCATTTTTTGAAATGAAAGTAGTGGGTTTTAGGGAAAGGAACAAATTTTGGGAAATATTTATTCTATTTCGGTGATCGTTCCTGCAATCACGCCTTTGACAAATTCTTCGGTGACATTTTGTATTTCGACGATCAAGGAAATAGGTAATTCTTTTGCTACCATCTTTTTAGTCGTTTGTACTTTTTCATTATGTCTTCCCTTCTGGATTCCCTTCTGGATTCCTTTTTTCTCTCCTTCAAAATAACGTTCATCAATTGCATTCATAATTTTTAATTTTGATTCTTCGGAAGCATCCTCAAGTAAAACTTCTACCTCATTTTTACTAATATCGTAATTTTTTATCAAGAATACAAGCATTGTTTGCTGATAGATATCATTATCTATCTCTACTAAAAAACTAAAATGCCGCCGGATATACGCGCCATTCTTATGGTATTTAAAAGTTAGCAGGCTATTGGTAAGAAAACGCTTTTCTAAAGATTTTAGTTTCTCATCGCTTTCTTGATTTAAATCTACCAGGTGCAAATCAAAATTTGGAATATATGGAATGAGATCCTCACCAATCACTGTTGTAAACATATCCGTAAAATTACGCTCCTTCCACTTATTCTCACCGTGATACAAAACCACCGGAATAACAGGCGTTATCACCTCAGAGTTATCGCGTTGTTGCTCCCATATTTTAAGCATATAACTAAGCAATTGAAGATGAGGATTTTGAGAAAGATAACTCTTATGTTCAAAAAGTAAGGTGATCAATACTTCTTCTTCATCTTCTCCGTAATCACAAGTATAGACTATATCAGAATACAAGCGAGATAACTCTGGCGAAAGATAAGATACACTTTGAGGCTTTAATGTGGAAAATTTTAAATTCTTCGAAATCGATAATGGGAAAAAATTCTTTATAAATTCCTCCACCATTTCACTTTTCTGAAAAACGTACTCGAACAACTTAGCATATGGATGGTGTGTGTTTTTTTTTGACTTAATCATAGAAGCTGTTTAAAAATGATTTGTTTAAATTCTAATCAGGATCAGAGCAAAAGCTAAATAGTGCAAGCTCAACCAAGTTTCGGATTTAGTTTCAAATCTTACTAGAAGAGCTTTAAAGGCATCAATCCAAGCGTTCGTCCTTTCGACACAAAAGCGTTCTTTATAAAGTAAATCATCCAAAAGTGGTTGATTATCAGTGTTTTTTCCTTTGCGTTTATTGAAATCTATATTCGCAATTATATTATTTGCAAAGCAAACGGTGCGAAAACTTTCACTATCAAATCCTGCGTCGGCATTTAAAAACAATCCGTTTGTTGGAATCGAAGATTGCTTTAAATCAGCCAACATTTTAACGAAGAAATTTTCTATCTCAAAAAGATCGTTATGGTTGCCCGCAATTGGATCCGAAATAGCAATTGGAATACCTATTTTATCAGTTAAAAACAAAGCATTTGTAGTCTTTGATTTTTTTCGTCCTTGATAAGCTACTGCTTCTCCGCCCTTTTTGGCAGGAGTATGTGAACCATCAAGTTGGATCGAAGACATATCTAATTTTGATTTGTTTATCATTAATAATTTGGTCCACATAATTTTCCATGATCCGTCTTTTGTCCATTTTCTAAAATGGTAATAGATTGAATTCCAAGAGATTAGGATGGAAGAACAAAAAGCACCAATTGGAATTTCACGCCATTGGCATCCTGTTTTAAGTCGATAAATAATGGCTTTTACGATTCGCCACAAAGGCACCTTTGGTTTTCGACCAAGATTAGTTTGACTTAAATGAGGTAAAATATTCTTTGTTATGAACCTTTTAGGTAAATTTACATACATGTTGCAAGACGTTTTTTATTGTTTGTGTAGGAACTCACAATTTAAAAAATTTTGCAACATTTTTTTATTCCCCTAGCTTTCTAGGGAATCCTATTTTAAAACAGCTTCGATTTTAAAAATAATTCTGTATTTTTATAGTCAGAAGTTATTTTAAAAACAACTTCTTAACAAACGAACCGAGAACAACTAATTATGAGGACTTTATCTCTTTTGCTAACCTTTCTATTATTGATCGGCTGGATAGCTATTGCGCGATACGCCTACATTTGTGTCATTTTGCAAACTTGTGAAGGCCAGGAAATCCGTCACATACCAACAAATGATACCTCTAATAAAGTCCGCCCAAAAACCCTTACCGTTCGTTATAACGATACGGTCATTCTCAAAGATTATGAGGAATTTAGTTTTTCTGAAGGTCAGGTTCAGCCAGCAGAACATTCCGACAATGATCGTTTACTCGACGACCTGGCAACTTATCTGATTAATAATCCCCAAAGACAGGTAAAAATTTATGGACGTTTTCGACCTTCCGAAGCTGAATTAAAAAATGGTATTTTTGAAAATCTGGGACTGGCCAGAGCTAATGCCATTCGACAGCAACTGATCAATCGCGGGATTGAGGAAGATCGTATGGCCCTTGATTACGAACAGTCTAGCGGTGAAGTACTCGGCCGTCCTATCTCTTTTGAACTATCGGGTGATTCAGAAAAGCCTGACAATTACAAAAGGATTTTATTTACCTTTAAAGATATGACCTTTTCCAATGCTAACTTCGCCATTGATTCTGAGGTATTTCGTCCCAGCGCACAATTCTTGGTTTATGCCGATTCCCTGCAGACTTTCCTGTCGGAAAACCCTTCTCAATCTGTCCGTATCATTGGGCATACTGACGATGATGGCAACGAACTTTACAATGAAACGCTAGGACGAAAAAGAGCCAATTCGGCAAAAGTTTTTTTACAAAAAATGGGTATCAAAAATAAAATCATTATCTCCTCAATGGGAGAAAGTCAACCTGCCGCTCCTAACACCACGGAGGCTAATAAACAAAAAAACAGACGGGTTAATTTTTTATTAAAAAAATAACACAATGGAAAACTTAAAAGAATTTTTTACACGCTTATTTTTAAATACCGATAGCCAGGATAGCACAATGGCCTTAATTATATTAGGCGTAACTGCTCTGCTAGGATTACTCTTCGGATGGTTGTTACGAGGTGGCAAAGTAAAACGGTTGAAAAATCAATTGGACGAATCGGAGCAAAGATATAAACTCCTCCACGCAGAAAACGCAGGTCTCGAAGATCAGTTTAAACAACAAACCGCGGACGTCCGGGAGAAAACAACGCGTATCGAAACCATGGAAGCCAACATGCAATCTTACGAACAAAATCAGTTTAAACTGCGCAACAGTCTACAGGCCGCCCAACAACAAGTAGAACAGCTTAACAAGGCGCAATTACTAGCGGGAGAATCTTCTACTGATTTAGAAGACAAAATTTCTGCCATGGAAAACCAAACGGCTAACTACGAAACAGAATTACAAGAACAAAGAAAAACAATTAAGGATTTACAAGCAAACTTGGAAAAACATCAAGCCGAAAAACAACGGGCAGAAACTGAAAAGCAACAGGTTGAAACCGAACTGGAACGTCTGATGGACAACACAACGGCAATTATCACTCCTTCTGGTGCCACTATTCAAACCGCTTTCTCAAAGATTGATGGACTCGAAAATCGTATCCGGCAGATGGAAGAAGAAAACCGTGTCCTACAAACTTCTGTACTGGAAGTAAAAACCGAATCGGGTGAGCGGGTAGCAAAAGAAGATCTCAACTCCCTGCGCGCCAGAATTAATATTTTATCAGAAGAGAACAAGGATTTAAAAAAACAGGTTTCAGGAATAAAAGATACCAGTATTTCGGAAACGGACCACCGCAACAGAATAGCAGAGCTGGAAAGAGAAAATGAACGCCTTCGCAGTCAAATGTCTGACGGAAACGGACTCACATCCGGGGCATTCGTCAATCCTAATATTCCAACTCCTGAGGCTGAAATCGAATCAGAACCTATTATTTCTGAAGAAGATCTGACCGACGAAGTAGACCGCCAACAGGTCGCACTACTCAAAACGCAAAAATCTCAATTCAGTGTTATGGGAGATCGAATTGAGGTCGAAGCCGTCGAAGCGCCCTCGACTTATACAAAGGATGACCTGACTAAAATTGAAGGAATCGGGCCTTTTATCGAAAAAAAATTAAACGAAGTAGGCATTATCTCCTTCCGCCAGCTAGCCGCCATGGATCAGTCTGAAATCGATCGTGTAACCGCTGCCATTCAGTTTTTTCCCGGAAGAATTGAACGGGATAATTGGGTAGGACAGGCTAGTGAATTAGTGGATTAATCGGGAGTATCCCATAAAGTGTGTCAGCGCGGAAGCTTTCCTTCAGGAACACAAGGTGCGGGATGCCAAACGACACACTTGGCTGTTCAATCCCGATTAATCAATTGATTAACACTGTTTAATTTTTAAAAAACATTACTAATTAATGGCTCAAATCACACTTCAATATTCCGAAATAGCTTTCGTAAAATATACTGATAGAGCTTTACTTGTTCGATAATAATTTCACCCTTAACTTGATATCCGCTTTGGAGATTAAAGTGATTAGCGGGTCGGTCAAGTGCGGCCAGCGCGAAAAAATTATTGCTGGTATCCTTTTTAATAAAAGAAACTTCCCCTTTTAAAATACCGTATTGGTAATAGTTGTAAGCATCTAGTTTCAGGTGTGCAGTCTGCCCTGGTTTTACAGACCGAACAGCCTGCTGAGACAGGGACATCTCCGCGTAAAACTGCGCTTCTTCTTTCGGACTTAGTACCAACAGTGGCGTTCCCTTCTCCACAAAATTAGCATCCATTTTTACATTATAAATCTGGGAGATAAATCCATCCTGCGTGGCAATTATTACACATTTTTCTAAATTATTCCGGTGTAGATTCAACTGATCCGTTATCTGTATTTTTCTAATATTTTCTTCGATTAACTGTTTTTCAATTTGCGACCGATCATACTGACCGGACAACATAGAAAGATCCTGGTTTTTGACCTGACGCGACTGTTGGTTGGGCAACGCAGCGTACTGAGTACGCTGCTGACGCAAGCGGCGTTGTAGCTCACTGTAACTTTCTTTTTCTTTTAGGAAAGTCTTATGATCCTTGTCGTATTCCTGCTTACTAATGATACCATCCCGCAACAAGCTTAGGTCGCGTTGTAATTTTTGTTTACTGATCTCCATCGAACGCGCCTGTAAGTTTACTTGTTTTTCGAGCTCCTCCAAACCTGCTTGAATTTCTTTTTGCTCAAAATGATAGGCGGTATTAATCTGATTTTTTTGTTGACTACGGTGCTGAATCTGACTTTCTAAATTACTGAGTAATTCCTGAAAAACAGTAATATTCTTTTCAATCAGGCGAAGCTCATTTTCAGATTTCAAGACGGCCGTAACCATTTGCTGATTATCCAGAATCATTAATGTATCACCGGAAAAGACACGCGCTCCCTCTGCTATTCGAAGGCTATGAATCCGCGCTTCAAAAGGTGCCTGATATTCTATGGGTGTATTCTTAGAAATAATTTCTCCGTTTATTACGTCAACGGTATAATTGATATTTAAAATAAATAACAATGATACTACTACGATCAATACGATAGTCAGTAATATAAATAAACCACGAATTAGCTTAATTGCCTTTGGGGTCTTGGTGGATAAATTTTCCATTTTGTAAAATATATTTTTTGTCAAGGCGAATGTTATTAACCGGGATGTGGGAAATGATAATAAAGGTCTTAGATTCAAACAAATCGATTAACTGCTCTATTCTGGCTTTTGATTCCTGATCAATACCGTTAAATACTTCGTCGAGAATAATTACTTCTGCCTCTAAAAACATTGCCCGTAATAATAGTATTTTCCTGCGCTGACCGGTCGAAAGATTGCTACCATTTTCGTGAATTACGTAATCAAATTTTTCATTTTTACTATTGATAAAATCATAGAGATTGACCATTTTAGCGTATTCAATTAATTCTTCCAGGTTTACTTTCCGACCAAAAGTTATATTGAAGAATAAGGTATCATTAAAAATCATGTCCTTACCCGAAATTAACGCGATCGTTTTATTCAGTGCTTTTGGATGATAGAGTCCTGTATCAATATTGTTGATGTGAATACTGCCCTGATCAGGCACATAAAGTCCCGTCATTATTTTACAAAAGGTAGATTTCCCAGTACCATTTTTTCCTTTGATCCAGACCCTTTCTCCATGATTGACGGTCATGGAAATTGCGTCGAGCACTTTGTTTTCGTCGTTGTAAGAAAAGTCAATATCATTTAAACTTAATTGACGAAATTCAAAACGACGAATCAGATTAGTGGCTGGTGGTCCTTTCTCTATCACTGCTTCGTTAAAATTAAAAACACGTTTTAATATTACCCGATGCTCCTGCAAGGAAAGATTCGCATCCAACAGACGACTAAACGCTTTAAATATTTTTTTAGACATCGCTACAAAAGTAATGATCATACCCAGTGAAATTGTTTGGTAGAGAATCAATTCACGGGAAGTCAGCACGATCAATGCCAGCGTAGCAAACGATACGATGAAAGAAGCAATGATAGAATTCGCCAAGCCGATATATTTTGATTTAATATAAATATCCAGTAATCCGTCTACCCGCGAGCGAACTTGATCGGAAGAATATTTTTCAAGGCTCAAAGATTTAATTACCTGAATCCCTTCTATCTTCTCCAAAAACTTAGACATAAAATCAGCCTTGCGACGGTACCGCGTTTGTTCCAATTTTTCAATCAATGGAGTAAATATTTTAAATTGAATCATAAATAAAACCAGAATCAATCCGACCAGCATCGATAGTCGCCAATTGATAAATACCAGAAATACCAAAGAGACACAGGCGATGATTACATCTACCATTATATTGGAAAAATATTTAACAAAAAACGTTTTTAGTTTCATCGAATCTCGCAACCGCTCAGTTAAATCCCCTTTTTTAAAACGTGCCAGATAACGCAATGAAAAACGATTGAGTTTTTCGTCAAATTGATAAAGAAAAAAGCGGTCCAGCGAAGCAGCTAAGTGAATAGAAACCAATTTGGCGTATATTTTAAAAATCATTTCTACCAAATAAAACAGTCCGACGCCAATAGCAAACAATTGCAATGTTCCCAATTGATAACTGGGTAAGATATGGTCAATTAAAATTTGATCGATAAAAATTCCTACGTAACTAATAAAAGCAGCAAAAAGAATGGTAGCCAAAAATATAGTCCACAAAGAGCGTAGAGACCCAATACTCTTAAATAGCTCCCAGTAGATACTTCCGTCTTTATCTTCCCTGGTAAAATTTTGTACAATTTCTTCCGTTTTTTGAACAGACAGTAAAACTGGCGCCGTTAGTTCTACCTGATCAATAACATTTTTCCTTCTTCTAAACTGATGAGGAATATTATCCAGTTGCTTTTCAAAAAATAGATCTTTTAAAAAAGCGTTGGCCGCCGTCTCATTTTTAAATCCGTACTCTTCCTCGAGGTATAAAAAATATTCCAGCTTATTACTCATCTCCAAGAGTACAAAGCGGTCGGGACGGTTAAACAAAGGCATTTTACGCGCTTGCCATACCTTATTAATTTTTAACCAGATCAGGTCGGTTTCGTCAGCGTAGTTAAAATAGTGCTTTTGAGTATATGCTTTTTTATTGAACTCTGCGGGCGTCAGCGCATATTCGGTGACAGTCCGTGGATCGAGAATTATAAATTTATTATTCTTAATTCCGTTAATAATAACATAATCGAGTCGATTGTTATTTTTTACGGGCGTAATTGCCGGAAAAAATCCTTCCTGTCTCTCCGGATTTTTTAGCACTTCCGTTAAATCTAAAATGTTTACCTGCGTAGAGAAACCTTGTTCGTCTAAAAAAATTTGTATTCCGCCCAGAGAACTCCCTTCCGAATCCAGGGATAACTGGTCTTCGATCATTTTTCGCGGAATATTTACATCATGAAGATTGCAAATCGTTTTGACCGCACTTACTCCAGCATCGTTCCTCCCAATTTGTTGGTCGATTAATTTCGTCATAAAACAGAAATACAGAATGATAGTAACAGTTGTACACTGCACCATTGGACACAAATAACAAAGGAGGAAACTTACTGAAGGGGCCTGAGAAGATCCAGAAAAGAATAATCTGGATCATTTTTATCTAAAGACAAATTTACATCAATTTAACGTTGAATACCCTACCTGTTGCAGGGTATTTTTTGGTTGATGATATTTTTCAATGTGAAAAATGATCCCACCCTAGTCGGTCGTAATCCAAACAGGCACTAAAGTTTATCAGCTTCTAAACTTAAACCTCATAATTTGCGTTAGAAAATCGGAGAACAAATTTCATAAAATAAATATTCATGAAAGACATACACGAGGCAGTAAAGAATTATTACGGTAAAGAACTTACTGCTAGCGAGGACCTCAAGACGAATGCCTGTTGCACGACAGAAGAACCCGCAACACACGTCAAGGCCGCCCTGGCTAATATTCACGACGAAGTAATGGCCAAATATTATGGCTGTGGCCTCGCTATCCCCAGCCAGCTGGAAGGCCTGCGAGTCCTGGATTTGGGATCGGGCAGTGGCCGGGATTGCTATATTCTCTCACAGTTAGTAGGACAAAACGGCGAAGTAATCGGAGTAGATATGACCGACGAACAGTTGGATGTCGCCAATCGACACCTTGATTATCATACCAAAAAATTTGGCTATCATCGCTCAAACGTCAAGTTTATCAAAGGCAATATTGAGTCATTAGAAACGCTCGATCTGGCACCAGAAAGCTTTGATCTCATTATTTCCAATTGTGTAATTAATTTGGCAAAAGACAAAGCCAAGGTACTGGCGGATACCTACCGACTTTTAAAGCCCGGTGGAGAAATGTATTTTAGTGATGTATATAGTGATCGCCGGATTAGTCCCAAATTACAAAATGATCCAATCCTTTGGGGCGAATGTCTAAGCGGTGCTTTGTACTGGAATGATTTTTTAAGAATGGCTCGCACATCCGGATTTACAGATCCACGGAGTGTGAAAAATAATCCGATTACGATCGAAAATAAAGAAGTAGAAGAAAAATGTGGAGATATAAAATTTTTCTCAGTTACCTACCGCTTGTGGAAAGTTGACGGACTGGAAGACGAATGCGAAGACTACGGCCAGGCGGTTGCGTATAAAGGAACAATCGAAAATAATATCAGCAGTTTTGATTTAGACAATCACCATAATTTTCCTAAAAATAAAATCATGACAGTCTGTGGTAATACTTATAAAATGCTGCACGATACTCGACTAGCTGGACATTTTGAATTTTACGGAACCTGGGATACGCACTATGGTGTCTTTGAAGGATGTGGTGGTGCAATGCCTTTTAATACGGAAGATCGGGAACCAGCTAGCTGCTGTTAGTTTTATCACAAAAAAAACGTAGATACAATCCATGAACTATATCTACGTTTTTTTTAGAAATAAGCTAAATTTTCTTTAGTTTAATCTCTACTCGCTGATTTTTCTTACGTCCGGCACTGTAGCGGTTAGAAGCAATTGGTTTAGTTTTACCATAACCAACTGCCTCTAATTTTTCTGAAGAAACGCCATATGCGCTTAAATAATCAGCAACCGATTGAGCCCGTTCTTTGGACAACTTATTACAAAATTCATCATCACAACGATCGTTAGTATGTCCTCTAATTTCAACTTTATAATCTGGATTTGCCATTAAATATTCAGCAATTTCATCCAACTCGTCGTGAGAATCCTCATTTATTTCCGACTGATCCATTTCAAAAACCAAACGTTGTAGTTTAATCACCTTTCCTTCTTTGTTTCCATTCGATTCCAACTCTTTGATAATTTTCTCTTTTTTTATCGGTTTAACGGGCTCTTTCACTCCTCCCTGGGGCTGGTTCTGTTTGGGCGGCACCACTGCTACAACCGGTTCTTTTTCTTTAGGCTTGCTTTCTTTCTTTGGCTTATCCACAACTGCCAACGGTTCCGATGGTTGGTCACAAGGTATAGGAACAATATCTGATAAATTATCTACCAGCACATTCCCGTTATAAGGAAAGAGCGTCGGTGTTTTATAAAATGCCTGAATGAAAATAAAACGGTGATTGGTGGTTGGTTCAAAACGCAGTTTGTATTCCTTCCAATCAGTATTTTCTACGAGTGGTGTTTCCCCTAGCAGCTCTGTTTTTTGGCAATAACCATTTCCCCCGTAAATTCTAATTTTTATAGGTTTGGTAAAATCTACCATCTCCGTTCCCCCCAAGCCGTCTCTTGATTTCGCCTGACTCAGATAAGTCTCAGAACGAGCAAGTTGCAAGGACATTTCATAACATTTACCACCCTCTATAGGAGCCGATAAACGCTGACTGACTGCCTCCTGCGTATCGTTGTCCCGGACTACCATCCCCATGTAAGTAGGGCCATCCTGAGCCGGTAAGGTAACGTCAAAAAAAGGTCGATCACCAAAAGCTATTCTTGGATTGGGCTGTACATCCGGTGGTGTTTCACCCGGTGCTCCACAATCCTGCCAGCCACGGGGTCCGCGGTTAAACTGATCACCCCCAGCGTGGGCGATATCCAAAAATGAAGGATTATTAAGTTTTATCGGGGTATCTTGTGCGCCTGCCGTAGTCACAAAAGTGAGCAGGATTCCGATAAAAAGATAGTTTGTAATTCGCATCATTATAAAAAAGGTTGATTACTTTAAACTAATAACGCATTTGGAATGGGTATTAGTTTTGAAAACAACAAAGAAATCCATTAAAGTTTCTTTAAAAATTAGCTATTGGCCATTGACTTTTGGCTACTTGTTTCCCTAAATCACGTTTTGGAAACACTGAATAAGAACCTGAGAAAACTGTAAAATTGGGACTATGCCAATAAGTGTGTCATTTAGCCTCCCGCACCTTGTGTTCCTGGAGGAAAGCTTCCGCACTGACACACTTCAGGAAACAGTTTCGTAAAATTCAAAGTCATACCCATCTGAGGGTCAAACCTCCAAAGGTTATTTTTGCCATATGTAAGACAATCTTAAATTCAATATTCAATATTGAAACTCCCCCTTACTTAAAAGCATTCAATCCCGTAACATCCATTCCGGTGATCAAAAGATGGATATCATGGGTTCCTTCGTAAGTAAGCACGGTTTCAAGGTTCATCATATGACGCATTACCGGATATTCGTTAGTAATCCCCATTCCACCGTGAATCTGCCGGGCTTCGCGCGCAATTTCCAGGGCCATATGTACATTATTACGTTTTGCCATACTGATTTGTGCCGGACTTGCCTTGCCTTCGTTGGCCAAAGTACCCAGCCTCCAGGCCAGTAATTGTGCTTTGGTAATTTCAGTAATCATCTCTGCCAGTTTCTTTTGGGTTAGCTGAAAACCACCAATTGGACGACCAAACTGCTCTCTTTCTAAAGAATAACGCAGTGCCGAATCGTAGCAATCCATCGCCGCACCAATCGCACCCCAGGCAATTCCATAGCGGGCTTTGGACAAACAAGACAACGGCCCTTTCAGTCCCCGTACTTCTGGAAATACATTTTCTTTTGGTACCCGTACATCCTCAAATACCAACTCACCGGTAATGGAGGCACGGAGTGACCACTTTCCGTGAATTTCGGGAGCAGAAAATCCTTTCATTCCTTTTTCGACCACCATTCCCCGAATTTTTCCTTCTTCGTCTTTGGCCCAAACCACGGCAATGTCTGCTACCGGTGAATTGGTAATCCACATTTTGGCACCATTCAGAATATAAGCATCGCCGTCATCTTTAATATTCGTAATCATCCCACTTGGGTTAGATCCGTGGTCAGGTTCCGTCAAACCAAAGCAACCGATAAATTCTCCACTTCCTAATTTGGGTAAATATTTTCTCTTCTGAGCCTCTGATCCAAAGCGATAAATTGGATACATAACCAGTGATCCCTGAACCGAAGCCATAGATCGGATACCAGAATCCCCTCTTTCCAATTCCTGCATGATGATTCCGTAGGCAATTTCGTCCATTCCACCACCGCCGTATTCCACGGGTAAACTAGGACCAAAAGCACCGATTTCAGCCAGCCCTTTAAAAAGGTGATGTGGACATTCGGCTCGATTAGAATAATCTTCAATGATGGGACTTACTTCTTGCTTGACCCACTGGCGGACCGCATCACGCGCCATTTTATTTTCATCGCTGAGTAATTCGTCAATATTGTAATAATCGTGTCCTTGAAACTGATCAGTTTTGACACTTTTTTTCGCAGCAGCTACGCCGTTTGCTTTTCCATTTTCGTTCATTATAATACTGGTTTTATTTTATAATTTGGTTGAAGTTTTTCTAGAAATAAAAGCTATAATTGCCATCATATCTTTTTAATTGCCTTCAGGTATAAAATTACGTAATAATATACACTCTTGTTGCCCTTTGGGATGGTTTGAATTGAATTTTACGGGGGGTTGACGGAGGTAACGTAACAAAAGCAGAAGCGAATACCGCCTTTCTTCTTCATTGAGTAAGTCTGGGATTAGTATTATTTCCTTACTTTTGGACACACGCTAAATCAAAACTATCATGAAAGCCATCGTCTGCGAAAAATACGGATTACCCAATACCTTAGTCTACAAAGACGTCACTATCGGAAAAACCAAACCCGGTGAAGTACGCATAGGTATCAAAGCCTGTAGTGTCAATTTTCCCGATACGCTCATCATTCAGGGACTTTATCAGTTTAAACCTTCTTTGCCTTTCACACCGGGTAATGATATTGCAGGAATTGTATTGGAAACAGGTGCAGACGTAACGCATTTAAAAGAGGGAGATGCCGTTTTTGGTTTTACCATGCAGGGAGGTTTTGCGGAAGAGGCCATTGTTCCAGCCAAACAAATCTTTCCAAAACCAGAAGGAATAGATTTTCCAATTGCTGCTTCTTTTCTACTAGCCTACGGCACTTCTTACCATGCGCTGAAAGATCGGGCAAAATTACAGCCCGGAGAAACCCTCGTGGTGCTCGGGGCTTCGGGTGGTGTTGGCTTGGCAGCAGTTGCACTCGGAAAATTGCTGGGCGCAAGAGTGATCGCCGCTGCTTCTACGGAAGATAAACTAGCGCTTTGTGTTGCCAACGGTGCCGACGAAACGATCAACTACGAAAAAGAAGATTTAAAAAAACGGATCAAGGAACTGACGAATGGAAAAGGGGCCGATGTGATCTATGATCCGGTTGGTGGAAATTATTCGGAAGCTGCCTTACGCGCAACCGCCTGGGAAGGCCGGTTTTTAGTCATTGGTTTTGCGGCAGGCGATATTCCCAAAATACCGCTCAACCTCACTTTATTAAAAGGATGTCAAATCGTCGGTGTTTTCTGGGGAGAATTTGCGAAGCGTTTTCCAAAAGAAAATATGAAAAATAGTCTCCAACTATTGGAATGGGTATTAAAAGGTCAGTTAAAACCACATATCCACGCTACTTATCCATTAGCAGAAACGGGGAAAGCACTTGAAGAGATGATGGCTCGTAAGGTGAAGGGAAAAGTCGTTGTAGTAACTTGAAAATTCTATTGATAAATTAGAATTCATTCTAACTCAACTCCAAATTTTAAATTTTAAATTTTTAGCACTAAAAAAATTACTCATTCTTTAGCGAATTTTCGCTAAAATGCTTAATTTAGTGCATCTTATAGAATTTTCTCACCAACTAAAAAAGTATTTCATCATGGCCCAATATATGAGCATGGACTCGCTTCGTTTTATTTTACACGATGTCCTTGACGTAAAACAACTTTGTCAGTTTTCCCGCTTTAAAGATTATGATCAGGAGAGTTTTAATATGCTGCTAGACTCCGTCAAAGCATTTTCCGATAAAGAGATGTATCCGGTTTTTAAGGAAATGGACGAAGATCCGGCTCGTTACGAAGACGGAAAAATAATTGTTCATCCTGTCGTAAAAACCATGATGAAGGCAGGTGGAGAAAATGGTTATATCGGTACAACTTTCGATTATGAAATAGGTGGCATGCAACTGCCACACGTAATGGAATCCGCCAGTGCCCATATTATGCAGTCTGCTAATAACAGTCTGCCTGGCTACTTCGCGCTAACGGGTGGAGCTGCTAACTTAATTATTAGTTTTGGTAGCCAGGAATTGATTGATCAATACGTTCCTAACATGATGAAAGGAGCATGGGGCGGAACGATGTGTCTTACCGAACCACAGGCTGGCAGCTCCCTCTCGGATATCACTACTTCAGCCACCCGCAACGAGGACGGAAGTTTTAATATCACAGGACAAAAAATATTTATTTCGGGTGGCGACCACGAATACGCCAGTAATTTTGTACACCTGGTTTTAGTCAGAATTGAAGGGGCACCCGCAGGAACCAAAGGTATTTCGCTTTTTGTGGTACCAAAATTCAGAATAACAGAAAACGGAGACCTGACACCTAATGATGTGATCACCGCCGGAGATTTCCAGAAAATGGGACAAAGAGGTTATTGTACCACACATTTGGTTTTTGGCGAAAATAACAATTGTAAGGGTTGGCTGGTAGGAGCTGAAAATAAAGGTCTGAGATATATGTTCCAGATGATGAACGGTGCCCGGATCGATGTTGGAATGACCGCAGCCTCCACGGCAACGGCAGCTTATCACGCATCTTTACAATACGCCAAAGAAAGACCACAGGGTCGGCGTATTCTGGCAGGTGGCGTTAAAAACGTAGAAGCAGAACAAACTTTTATCATCAACCACCCGGATGTCAGAAGAATGTTATTATTACAACGATCCGTCGTGGAAGGATCGCTGGCCTTATTATTTCAAACTTCGCTTTACCACGATTTATCCATGCAAAGTACCGACGAAGCCGAACGGGAACATTACCATGATCTTCTGGAAATTTTGACCCCTATCGCAAAAACTTATCCTTCAGAAATGGGACGGGTTTCCATCAACAATGGATTGCAAATTTTGGGTGGATATGGATTTTGTAAAGATTTTCCGTTAGAACAATATTACCGGGATATCCGAATCATGGCACTTTACGAAGGTACTACTGGTATTCAATCACTGGATTTATTGGGTAGAAAAGTAACCATGAAAAATGGCGCCGCCATGAAGCGACTAACCAAGGAAATTATCGCAACCATCAAAGAGGCGAACACCTACGATGATCTAAAAAAATATGCAGAAACTTTAAAAGATGCTTCTAAAACACTAGAAACTTCCTTGATGCATTTACTACAATTCGCCATGCAGGGACAGCACGAACGTTATGTAGCCGATGCGACTATTTTCATGGAAATGATGAGCAATATTGTGATTGCGTGGCAATGGCTAAATATGGCCACGGTGGCTAAAAAGGCATTGATAACGGGCGATCAGACGTATACGACTAACTTCTACGAAAATAAAATTACCACAATGCAATTTTATTTTAAATATGAATTACCAAAAATTTCGGCGGCGCAAACGACGTTGATGCACGAGGATAATTTGACAATTCCCGAGGTGAAGGAAGGAGTATTTTAGGGGTCGGGGCGTGGTGTTGTAGGGGCGTATTGCAATACGCCCCTACCACAACGACACGCCCCTATTCATCAAAAACCTCCGCCCGCAAATTTCGAATAGTAATTTCTTTATCGCTGGTAGCATTCCAAAATTCAATAGAAATCTTATCAAATTGCGCTTGCGGTTGACGAACGTCAAGGTATAGATTGCGTTCGTTATTTTCCCATAGGAAACGATGCAAACGAATCATCCGCTCTTTTACTGTTTGGTCCTTATTTTTAAAACGAATAATAAATTGCGTCATTTTCCAATATTCCCATTCCTTCCAGATAATGCTGAAATCAGCAGAAACACGTAACCAATCGGCTTCTCCGTTGTACAGAAATACAAATTCCGGTGACCGTTGAATATCTTTGTTTAGTAAAACCGTCGTATCCGTCAGCGCGCTAAATACAGGAGTAATATTGCGACGACCGCCTTCGTAAAGTTCGTCCGTATCCAATAATTTTTGGGCTTCTTCGGGAATATCATTGCGGCCTACCGTGCGCCAATAATAGGCCTCCGTCATCTGTCCGGGGAAGACCGCCTGCCCTTGATGCGCGTAGTGCGTAAACCAAAAATTCAGGTAAACGCAGACGCCCATAACGATCCAGGTCCCCCACCGAATAAATACTGGCATCCGAAATACCCAATCCACAAATCCGGCAAAAGCAAAAATTAATACTGGATACGCCTGTACCATCGTTCGCTGTCCGAGCGCACCTCCGTACCACCAGATATCCCAGGCGAAGGCCAGATACATAAAAATAAAAGAGAAGATCGTAACTCCAAAAAATATTTTCCGCTGGTAAAAAAAGAGCGGAATAAATCCCAGCAACGCAAAAACCATGATCTGGGTATAAACGAGCCAACCCGCTTTATAGCTAAACAAACATTCGTAGATATAAGGCTTGAGCCAATTGAATCCCTGGTCTTCGTAACTGTAAATAATCCAGTCACCGCCCACGTATTTCCAATAGACTAATTGGATACAACCGACCAATATTACAACGATCACCGCACCGATTATTTTCAGAAAATGATGCTTGAGAAAATTAAAGCGTTCGATAATCGCCGCCTTGGAAGATAAATTTAGTGCCCAAATAAACGGG
The DNA here is from genome assembly GCA_938015415.1 of uncultured Saprospiraceae bacterium. Lineage (GTDB taxonomy): Bacteria > Bacteroidota > Bacteroidia > Chitinophagales > Saprospiraceae > JALZUU01. The sequence continues at coordinate 9,737 of CALLPK010000024.1, read as the reverse complement.
ATAATCACCGAAATTAATTCCGTAGGACGGGTGATGGTCGCCAGTCCACAAAGCGCGCCGAGCAGTAGGACCGTACTCGTTTTGGGTTGTTTATAGAAGCGAATCGTAAAGTAAATGATTAACGCATAAAGCGTAAATAAATAATTGTGGGTCATGGCGTTGTCGATCGCGGCTTGGTTGAGGTAATTGGTTCCAGCGACTAGTGCCAGTAAGGTGACCGCGACCGTTTTTTCACCAAAATATTCCAATAAAATTTTTCTCAAAATATAGATCCCCAACAGAGCGATAAAAAAAGAAAACAACGAAATCATCAATTGATACGGAAAGGAAAAACCGTCGGCAGGATATTGTCCGGTGATTTTACAATAGGTATGCGCCAATAAAAAAGCAGGCGTATATTGGATGGCCATACCGATCGGATATTTCATGACGAAATTACCGTTGGTGTAGCGGAAAGCCTGTTGAAAATCCGGGGTGGGCTTGTAAGTTTTTATCAGGTCATCCCGAAATTCACATTTTTTTAAATCTTTATAAATAAAGGTGGCTGGCAGATACATATAATATCCGGATACATCCCAACCGATCGTGGCCTCCGTCCATTGTTTTTGGAATTTGGGATAATCCACAAACTGAAAATATCCCATAATGAGATAGCAAAGGAGAAGTGATAGGAAAGAGTATGGTTTCATCAAGGAGGTATGTCTTGTTTTTTAAATGTATAAATTTTTAAAATATAAAAAAATGGAAACTAAAATTTCGTACAGACTTCAAGTATATCATTTTTTATTTTAAATCAACTTATAACAATGTTTTTATTTTTAATTAGAATTAATTATATTTACGATATATTAACTATTTACTAACAATTAAATTAAACCTCTTATGACCTTTACATTCTTACATTCTTACAAGTAAGAAAAAACAAATAATTCTTTTATTTACGTTAATTTTTTACTTTTTGTCTGCTTCTCCACTAAGTTCCCAAAATACGAGTACTGAAACTTACTTGCTTAAATCAGACGCTCCAAACTATAACACTTTTAAATATAACTCTCAATTATTGGAACAGCTAGAATATTTTTCTGAAAAAATTTCACCTCAAGGTAGGATAATATTAGACGTCAACAAATCTGGTGAATTTGAAATTGAGGATATTCCTCAAATGTTGGGAGCAGACCCAAACAGCACATTTGTACTAGAATCAAAACATCGTAGTTTGCTTAAACCTGAATCTTTTTATTATAAATACCAACAATATCATCAAGGTGTAATTGTCGATGGAGGAGGATATACAATACTACGTGCTCCGTGGGAAACAGATCCGTGTGCATCTGTAGAGTTCATTTCTCCTGCAATTAATTCTCATATTCAAATACCAACTACTCCAGCTATCAAAAAAGAACAATTATCAGAAATTCTAAATATTGAAAATATTGAAGATGTAAGCATTAGTATTACTCATAATTTATTGAAAAAGGGGCTCTATAATTTGACTTGGCAAGGTCATTATCATAGTGATGGTAAAAATTTAAAATTTTATGTTGATGCCCATAGTGGAGAAATACTTCATACCGTAAATACACATGACCACCTTTTAGCTCCAATGGAATATGAGAATTACCCTGCACAACTATTAGATGATTCGCAAAATGCTGATGGAAGTATCACTTTTTTAGAGTCTGAAGATGGTCGACTGAGAACTGTTGATGGAGGGGATATAACAAACCTTTCAATTGACTTGATTAATACCCTTCCAACTCCTTTTACTAATAATTCATGGTTTGATAGTGGAATACCTGCTCGAGTTTTTCAAACTCATCATACAGCATCAATTGCATTAAGTGTTTCAGATGAGTTGGAATTTGGCATTGAAAATGCTACTATCTTATCCTCTAACGCTCAGGGAGCTTTTGCCATAGAAACTGGTTCAGCTGAAGATAATATTGTAGCAATGGGAGTTACTGGAGTCTCGGGTAGTTCAACTACTGCAGCCTATGACATAATGGCTCACGAAATATGCCACGGCTTTCTAAATTCTTTCTTTGATAATAATTCAATAGCTAATAGTTCAGTTGAAGAGGCAATTGCAGACATGTTTGGTGCATATGTAGAATCTCGGGTTGAGGATAATATTATTGGTGCAAATAATAGTATATGGATAATGGGAGATGATGATCCAGCTCTTGAAGCCAGTGCAAACAGAGATTTATCAAATCCTTTGTATTCTACTTTCGACGAAGTAATAGACTTTGAAGAAGAACATAATCGTTCGGTTCCGCTTGGCCATTGGTTTTATTTGATATCGGAAGGAGCAGTAGCGATTCCAGCAGACGGATTTGAAGAGATACCTACAATAGGCATCGAAGAAGCTATAAGAATTGTGATAGATGCAGTCGTATCTTTAAATAATCCGGATGCAGACTATTCAGAATTTAGAGAAAGTGTTCTAGCTATTTCTAACAATACATTTGGACATTGCTCAGACCAAACTACAGCGATAATAAGAGCTTTTAATAGAATCGGTCTTGGATCAGATGGAACATGCAACTATCGAGTTTATGAAGCCTCTTACTACTGTGAAGAAGAGGGTTTTGTTTTATGCGTAGAAAAAGCGGCAGATGAATTTGAATTCGAGTGGTTTTTCCCCAATTCTTGGGTTGTAAATGGTGCTGGTAATACAGGAAGACGAAAAGGAAGATGTTTATATGTCAATAGCTTTTCAACCTACAATTATTATCCGATTACTAGAACAATCACACTTAGAAATCAGACCACTAATATACCTGACTTAAAAATAGACATTATAATAGCTGATTGTGATGGTGACGATCCTATATGTCAGGAGGTAAATCCTGGTGCAGCAAATATTTATGAACAAGAAAATGACTCTTTGCATGACCGACCCCTTGATAATGATATAGCTTATGTAAAAATATATAATATTATAGGGGAGCTTATTTTTACAGGAGACCAAACTTCTTTCTTTGAATTAAAGAATTTACAGAAAGGTCTTTTAGTAATAAGTTCTTTTGATTATAATAACAAAATAATTAAGTCAGAGAAAATAGTTGTCTTAAATTAATTTGTAATTTTATCAGCGTAAGGAATATATTTCTTTACGCTGATTTTTTACTTAGAAAAAACATAAAGTATGTCCAAGACATTTAAAACATTACTCTTCACTATCCTCCTCTACTTTCTCTGCCCTATTGCATATACACAAACCTATATCTCTCCTATAATCGGTTATGAATTGACTCATTATAAAGAAAGCACCAATAGTTTCTATTTCATGACACCTCCAAATCAAAAAAATCTCAACTTATTATTCGGGCTGGAATTAGAACAAAAACTAGGAGAAAGATTCGCATTATCCTTCCAACACACCTGGAGTAAAAAACATATCAACAGTGAAGGAACTGAATGGGATTCAGTCGATGACTTCACTAGATTATCAGGCTTTGCATTTCGCTACAATCGAAATATTTTATTTTTCAAATATAATTTAACTAAAAATATAACACTAGGTGTAGGCCATAGTTATAACCGATATACAGAAACTGGATTTGTCAAATCTCCATCTGAAAGGCTCAATTCTATAAACTATTTAATATTAGGTTCTGTTCCCGGTAATAAGTCAGATTATGCGATCGCTTCCAGTCTAGGTTACCAAGTTGCGCAATTCTCAATTGAACTCCAATATCACCATACTTACAAAATACTTGTAACAGGTACTTCGTCACCTACCCTCTTCTTACCTCCTAAAGCTATTTCTCTATCTGTAGCCTATCAGTTTAAAATTTTAAATGCACCTTCTTTTTCTGGCTGGGAAAGAAAAAAAGGATGTCCCACTTTCTAACCAAAAAATCGGTAACCACATTTCCATGATTACCGATTTTCATTGCATTGCGCACTATGTGACTAATCACAAATTAACTATTACTTTAAAAAAGATCATTCGATTATAAACGCGGTCGAACAATCACTCCCATTACCTTCGACTCACCGCCACTGGCATATTCGGATCAAACTCTCCCGTAATCGTTGGCGTCTGTGCGTTACCCGTATACACCCGTACTTTTCCATGTACAAAGTCAAACAACTCGGTCACCGTCACGATTTTATTTTTGTTTTTATCCGCTTCGCCTTTTAAGCCACGCATTAAGTAGTGACTAAAAATTCCCTGACGCAGCCCTTTGTCCTCTAACGAATACTCGTCGCCTTTAGAAGATAATAACAAAGCCGTTCCACCCTTGGAATTTTCAAACGCATCGTAATACTTTTTCAAGGTAGCCTGTACAGCGGTATTAGAACTTGCGGCTCGCATCGACAACAGACTTCCAGAGTGACAGGCATCTGCTAACACTAGCTTATGCTTGGCTTTGGTTTCGCCGAAGACATCTTTGATATCCTGGTGTTGTAATTTATTATTAAATCCATCAAAATCTACGGGTAAAAAAGAACCGGGTAGTCCGTGTCCGGAATAATAAAGAATCACTACATCGTTTTCGTCGGCCTGTAAAAATACCTGGCGCATGGTCCGAATGATGTTGGCACGGTTGGCATCGTCGTCAATCAGTACCCTGATTTGTTCGTCCGGTAAGGCCCCACCTTCAGGACTTTTTAGAAACGCATAAAGATGGTATGCATCATCATCGGTATACTTGAGGACCGGCATGTGAACATAGCGCGCCACGCCGACAACCACCGCCCAGATTTTGACATCCGCATCTCTGTCCACTTTTACTTTTTCTTTGGCGATCATCTCGTTACTCGCTTCCAGTTCCTGAATTGGATTACCATATTCCCAGATCGCTCCGACTTTACGTCCGTTGGCGTAGTACATAATGCCTTCTCCGTGGGGAGCATGGCGTTTCCAGTTACCAACATATTTATCATTATTTGCATAGTAACAGGTTCCTTCTCCGTTAGGAACACCGTTGACGAATTCTCCGACCCATTTGGAGCCGTCACCGTAAGCATAGACACCAACTCCGTCGGGACAATCCCCACGGGTACAGTCCGGTAATTCATCTTTGGAAACGGTATTGTCAGCCGTATTTATTTTTTCAGTAACGGCTACTTCATCCATGTTACTTCCTTCTTCTACATATTTACCGTTTTGCCAGAGTCCCGCAATTTCGCTCCCATCTGCTTTGTAGAAAGTACCCTGACCATCTTTATAGTTATTTTCCCAATGTCCGGTATATTTATTACCATCTTTATAATGCATGGTACCCTGGCCGTGTAGTTTTCCGTTCTTAAATTGGCCTACATATTTATTACCGCTCTTGTAATAATAGGTTCCTTTTCCATTTTGGAGATCGTTGCCCCATTGGCCTTCGTACTTATCTCCTTTTTTAAATTCCATGGTTCCATTTCCGTGAAATTTACTTTGGTTAAAATTGCCTTTGTAGACATCCCCGTTGGCAAAGGTCATTTTTCCTTTACCTTGACGGAATTGATTTTTCCATTGACCTACGTAACGGTTACCATTACTAAAGATCAGCATTCCTTCGCCATTAATTTTTCCATTTTTAAAATCTCCCACGTATTTGGCACCACTGGGATAAAGGTAAGTCCCCTTTCCAGTTTTACAATTGCCTTTGGTACACTGGGCTTGAGCAGAAGAAAAAGAGAAAAGCGTGAACAGGGCCACGAGACTACATAGATTTTTCATAACACCAAGGATTTTGGAACTTTTAGACGATGGAAGTTTACCCAAAAGAAAGCAACTTCAAAACTATACCCGTATAAGACTGCAAAATACAAATAAGGTTAAAACAAAATCTAAAGTTTTTTTGAATAAAATGTAGCGCTGAATGGATAGGCAAATGTTCTTTTATGAGGTTGTTTATTATGATAATATTAACACAGCTATTTAACCTTCGGATAAATATATATATTGTGTAAGATTAGAATAACCTAAATATTTAACTAATAGTGATTATCTTTGAACGAGAAATTAAGTTAAGACATTTAAATAAAAAACTATTTTAACCATGAAAAATTATTTGCTTTTGTTCGTACTCTTCCTTAGTGTTTTAAGCTGTAATGAAACCGTTTCCGAGGATAAAAATACCACTAAGAACGCTACGCAGGAAACAGCTACCACCAATCATTTTGGAGAAAAAATTTCTGCTGCTGATGCGATTTCTTATGATGCGATGTTAACCAGTCTCAATACACAGGATTCTATCGAAACCAAAGTAAAAGGAAAAGTCAGCGGCGTCTGTCAAGCCAAAGGTTGTTGGATGACCATCGTTTCCGAAGAAGAAGGAAAACCAGAAATGTTCGTCAAATTTAAAGATTACGGATTTTTTATGCCACTGGATCTGGCTGGTAAAGAAGTCGTCATGGCCGGCAAAGCCTACCGTGAAGAAACCTCCGTAGATGAATTGCGCCACTACGCAGAAGACGAAGGACAGTCCGCCGAAGAAATTGCTCAAATTACGGAGCCCGTAGAAGAGTTGAAATTTATGGCTTACGGGGTGGTGATTGTGGACTAGTTGATTACAAAATAATTTTTTGCCGCTTGCTACTTGATCTCTTAACGCGTATAAAGAGGACAAGTAGCAAGAAGCATTTTCAAATCAACGATTCAACACAATATAAAGAATGCTCCCAATGCGTTTCTATTCCCTCTGTTGGCTATTATTACTACTATGCTTTCCTGCAAATATGGTATCTCAATCCCTTGCCGACAGTCTATTGGGAGTACTCCAGACCCAACCCGCTGATACCCAACGGGTACATCTGCTCAACGACCTCGGTTGGGAATACAAATATGACGACGCGTCCAAAGCTCGTCAGTACCTACAAGAATCTATTACACTTTCCGAAAAAATAAATTTTAAAAAAGGAGCTGCTCAGGCATTTAATAATCTCGGAGTGGTCGCGGCTATTCACGGAGATATCGAGCAGGCATTGATTAACTACGAGCAGGCGCTGTCGCTCCGTCGCGAACTAAACGACCAAAAAGGAGTCGCGTCCCTCTACAATAACCTCGGAAATTTACAGGAAGAAAAAGGAGATTATCTGGGCGCACTCGAAAATCTCCAGCAATCTTTTGCCATTCGGCAACAACTCAGAGACACTCAACGTATGGCCCGGGTACTCTATAATATTAGTTATGTTCACGAACGAATGGGCAACTATCCCGAAGCACTGGACTATGTACTTCGCCATCTCGAATTATTAAAAGGAACAGAAGATACCTACAGTCTTTTTAATGCCTACACCCTACTGGGCAATATCAACGTCGAACTGGAAATCTATAACGAAGCACTCAACTATTATCAGCAGGCACTCACGATCGCAGAAGATATTGGTGACGATTACGAACTGGCCATCGCGTATAATAATCTGGGAAATATGCTGGATGATCTTGCCGAACGGGATTACAAAGACGAAAATTTCAATATGGCCCGTCCCCGCTTTACACAGGCCTTGGGATACTTGCAACGTGCTTTAGCGATTTACCAAAAAACAGAGGATTCGGAAGGTGCGGGCAATGCCAACAACAATATTGGTGTGGTCTATAAAAATTTAGGTAGCTATTTTTTGGATTTGGAAGAACCCGATTCTGCGAATATCTACCTTCAACGCTCCCTCTCTTATTTGGATAAAGCCTTGACTATCCATCAGCAACTCAACAACCGAAAAGGAATTATTGAAACTTACAATGGTTTTGGAGATGTTTACCGACGACTGGAAAATACAGATAAAGCCTTATCTTACACCAAAGATTATCTGGACCTGGCGATTGAAATGGACGACCAAAAATTTATTCAAAAAGCATATAAGGATTTATCAAGGGTCTACGCAGATTTGAAAAAATATAAAAAAGCTTATAAATTCAGAAAAAAATACGATGAAACTCGCTACGAACGATTGAGTGAAGACATGGTGCAACAAAATGCACGGCGACAGGCGATCTTTGGTGATTATCAAGTCCAGCTGGAAAACGAGCGACAAGAGAAAGCTTTGGTGGCACAGGAGGCACAGTTACAACGCACTACCCTCTTTCGGAATTCACTCATGATTGGCGCCCTGGGATTACTGGCCATTGTGCTGCTAATTTACAACCGTTACCGGATCAAATCACGGGCAAATCAGGAATTGGCGGATAAAAATAGCATCATCGCTACAGAGAAAAAAAGGAGTGATGATCTTCTTTTAAATATCCTGCCAGCGGAAACCGCACGGGAATTAAAGGAAAATGGTAAAGCAAAAGCCAAACAATATGGTTCGGTTACAGTTTTATTCTCGGATATTGTATCGTTTACGCAAATTGCTGAGACCTTGTCCGCCACCGAATTAGTTACTTTATTGGACGATTGTTTCCGTGGATTTGACAAAATAGCGCTTAAATATGGTATTGAAAAAATAAAAACCATCGGAGATGCGTATATGTGTGTGGGAGGGCTTCCGGTACCTAATGAGACCCACGCGTATGACGTGGTAAGGGCCGGAATAGAAATGCAAGCGTTTGTAAAAGATTATAATTATACACTGGCCGAGCGAGGAATAGCGAATTTAGCCATTAGAATCGGAATACATACCGGTCCGGTGGTGGCAGGAATTGTAGGTAGCACAAAATTTGCTTATGACATTTGGGGAGATACCGTTAACCTGGCGGCGAGAATGGAATCGGGAGGAGCAGCGGGTCAGGTAAATATCTCGCGAACGACCTACGAAAAGGTAAAAGACAAGTTTGCGTTTGAAGAACGGGGCAAAATCGAAGTAAAAAATAAAGGAGCCATAGAAATGTATTTTGTGAACTCCACATTTGAGAAAGTATAAATATTTAATGGATTATCCCGCTAGTAGAGATTTTATTTTGGATAAATTAGAAAAGGACTTATCTCCTGATCTATATTACCACGGATTGCACCATACACTAGATGTTATGGCAGCTACGGAAACGCTATGCGAGGAAGAAAATGTTAATGAATACGATACGCTCTTGCTGAAAACGGCTGCAACATTTCATGACGCTGGTTTCTTGCGGAGTAATTTTGATCACGAAATTCTGGGATGTGATATCGTACGGGAATATTTACCAGACTTTGGCTATTCTGAAAAGGCAATTAAAAAAATCTGTGCAATGATTATGGCCACCAAAATTCCTCAATCCCCTAAAAATAAATTGGAAGAAATTATTTGCGATGCTGACCTGGACTATTTAGGGAGAGATGATTTTAAAAGAATAGGGGATTTGCTCTTCAAAGAATTAAAAACCCATCGTTACCTCGAAAATCGGGAACAATGGGATGCCCTGCAAATTTCCTTTCTGGAAAAACATACTTTCTTTACAGAAAGTAGTCAGGCCAAACGCTCCGCAAAAAAGGCAATGCACCTGGCAAAATTGAAAAAGAAAATACAGAATATCTAACCATTGAATGATTATTCGCAACTCCTGTAGAAAAATTAGTTTAAAAGAGGCTAAACATTTTCCAACTAATAAAAAAAGCACTTACCCGATCTGCATCGAATAAGTGCTTTGCTGTGAGAGAAGGACTCGAACCTTCACGAGGAGGTTAGCCATAGTACAGGTTAATATAGTGGTCAACCCTAGTAATGCCGAAACAAAACTTATACTACGTTTATTCCTTGATCCTCACCCCCGAGACAAGGGGGCATGGCTGCCAACTTTCATCACCTCACAGTATTGAGACAATTAAGAGATAATCTTTCTTATCTCCTTTTGTTAATACAAATATAGGGCTAAAAGC
>CALLPK010000023.1 GCA_938015415.1 uncultured Saprospiraceae bacterium | reverse complement strand
GGGAGGTATTTGAGTTTTAGTTTGAATACGGGGATTCGTTGAAATGTTGAAATGTTGAAATGTTGAAATGTTGAAATGTTGAAATGTTGAAATGTTGAAATGTTGAAATGTTGAAATAGTATTTATTAAAAAAAATAATCTTATTAAAAATAGTAACATGAAAAAATTATTTACACTTTTATTGTTAATTTCTTATTTGGGCCTGAGTGCCCAGACTTATTTTGAAGATGTAGTTTCCGAAGGAGAATTTATTAATGACAGTTCTCCGGAAGCTGGATTTACTATTGACAATTTATTTTTCCCCAACACCTACGATGCGGGATTTGACTTTTGGACGGGCTGGGCGATTTCCGCGACGACCGATGTCACTACGCCTGGATTTATGAATCAGTACAGTTCTATCGTGGGAGAAGGTGCCGACGGGTCACCTGCTTACGCGGTTAGTTTTGCTTCACCGGAATCTTACGTGACTTTAGATACGGAGCAGACTTCCGGAATGCCCACGATTCCTTCGGTGCACATTACGAATAGCACTTACGCCTATTTGAGTATGCGGGACGGGGATTCCTTTGCCAAAAAATTTGGTGGAGAAACGGGAAATGATCCCGATTTTTTCCTATTAACTATCAAAACCTATGCGGAGAATGAGCTACAAGATTCTATTCCTTTTTACCTCGCGGATTTTCGTTTTGAAGACAATAGCCAGGATTATATTCTGGACGAATGGGTGGAAATTACTTTTTCTAATGCGGACGTAGATAGTATAACATTTGGCCTGTCTTCTTCTGACAATGGAATGTTTGGAATGAATACGCCTGCTTATTTTTGTGCGGATGCTTTTGGGAATATTTTAATTTTGGATGTAAATGCACCTCAACTGTCGGGTATCTCGCTAATCAATACATTGGCATCTTCAGAACTAATTCTTCATTCGGATTTAGATAAAAAAGCGGATTACCAAATCTTTAATTTAAACGGTCAGATGTTGCAGAATGGAAAAATAAATCAAGGTGAACAGTATCTTTCGGTGGAAAACTTACCCGTTGGTAAATACTGGATTCGAGTGGAGCAGGATGGCTTGCAGTGGGTCAAAGGTTTTTTGGTTAATTAGTAGATTAGTTAATCTACTATCTCAACAATCCACTGACTGTTAGCCCCGTTGAGAAAATACTTCGTTCGAGAGTTGAACCACCAATCCCACTAAAAGATTTAGCATAACGGCGAGTAATAAAAAAATCAAGGGCAAAATTGTCGGAGATAAGGTTGGACCAGCCGATCGTTCCTTCGGCGGAAAGCGTACGGTCAATCGTTGTCCACCATTCTTCCATTGTTTCTCTATCTCTGACTTTGGCGTAATTCCCCTGTATACCAGCTCCGGCCTGTAGCCATAGTTTTCCTTTTTTTTCGGGTCGAAAATATTTACGCACAACGGGAGTAACACCGAGTACACTACTATCGAAAGAAACGTTTATTTCCGTCTCCAATCGCAATCCAGTAGTCCAGCCACTGCCCCAAAATCGCTGAATCTCCGGTCTGACAAAATCATTACCTCCTATCTGAAAATTTCCGCCGATCAACCAATCACCAGGATAAAAACGGTAATCAGTTTGCCGAGGGTTTGATTTATTCTCTGGATGAATAAAAAACTGCAACCGTCCTTCCAGTTGAAGCAAACCTCCCCCCGTAAAAGTCCGATCTAAACGAGAATCTGCTTGAAAAGAAATCATTTCATAATTAAATAAAAATTCCAACCCGATCGCTTCTTGTAAAAATATCATTACACCGCTTTGCAAAAAGGCGGACTTAATTTTAATATTCCTACTACCTCCACCCACTTCCGTTATGGTGAATTTACTAAACATTAATTCACCACCATAAAATAAATAAAAATTATCTAATCGTTTAAAAAAATGCCGAACTAATAAATGTTGACTTACGGGGGCAAATCGTCGGTCCACATTTCCTCTTAAACCAATACCCAATTGACCCCCCAGCATCAGGTGTTTAGTCACCATATAAGACAACTCGGGTGCCAGCTCCAGATCAAAACTGCTAAAAGACTCCAAATCAGTATTAAGAGAAAAATTACGCTGCTGTAATATTCCATTTACCATCCAACTCCCTTTTTGCAGTTGTGCCTGAGCACCAAGGGTCAATCCCAGCATAAAAAAACTGCAAAGAAGGTAGCGAATGATCATACTTTACTTTTAATAAAAACTTCTAACAACTTAAGTGCTTCGTTATAATTTTTATGGTTATTTATTACCAAATCTGCCCGTTCCCGGTAAGGTTCAATATATCTTTCGAAGCTCGGCAGCACGTGGTGTTCGTAGCGGTAGAGAACATCTTCCAATGGATAATTACGTTCCGTTTTATCCCGGATAATTCGCCGGATCAATTTTACGTTTGCTTTGGCATGGACAAACACCCGAAGATCCAGCAGCGCATTTATTTTTTTATAATGAAAAATATAGAGTCCTTCCACAATAATAATCGGCGCAGGCCGCAAGGTAATTTTCCTGGGTTTAGCCTTTTCATTATTGAACGTATACTCGGTTCTTTGAAAGGATTTTCCGGCAATTAACAATTTCAGATCTACCAAAAAAGCTTTTTTGTTAATTGCTCCCGGAAGATCAAAATTGGTGACCCCTTCCTCGTCCACCTTTTGTTTTCCTTTCGGATAATAATAATCATCCAGGGAAATTACACAAACTTCTTTCTTAGAAAAAACTTTTTCCAGTTCACGGATCAAAGTCGTTTTGCCAGAACCGGAGCCACCGGTGATTCCAATCAAATAAGGTTTTTCTTTCATTTTTGTGGAGCATTCACTCTTTGGGATCGTTAGGCACTCTATCATCGTGGATACAACACATATAACGATCAATTATTAAATCAGGTATTTCTTAACAGTTTTAAAATCTACAAAGCTAAAAATATTTGGCCATTAGTTTTAGGATTAATTCAAAGACATTCCTTACTTTACACTTTGATCGGTTAAAAAAAGCCTTTACTCGGGTAAGCAAGATCGTAAAAAACAAATTTACAATAAAACATAACTATGGATTTACTGATTGATATTGTCCGCGGATTGATTGGAATCGTCTCTATGCTGGCCATTTGCTACGCGTTGAGCGCCAACCGAAAAGCCATTGACTGGAAACTGGTATTGTCTGGAATTGCCCTCCAAATTGTGCTGGCTCTGTTGATTTTAAAGGTAAATTTCATCTACGAAGGTTTTAGACTCATATCGGACGGTTTTGTAGCCTTACTCGGTTTTGCGGATGAAGGCGCTGCTTTTTTGTTTGGGGCCTGGCCTGAATCCGGCGTTTGGCTCGTCAACGAAGTAAACGGTGCAGCCCCTCCTGGTAGTAAAATACTCGTTACTCCCGATACCAAAATGCAACTCTTCAAGCTCGGTTATATGTTCGCTTTTAAGGTTTTACCCACCATTATTTTCTTTGCGGCTTTTACGTCTATTCTTTATTACCTCGGTATTTTACAAAAAATTATTTACGTTTTCGCCAAGGGTATGAGTAAGGTGATGCGACTCTCCGGAGCAGAAAGTCTGGCCGCTGCGGCCAACGTTTTTATCGGTCAAACCGAAGCGCCCCTGGTCATCAAACCTTATCTGGACAAGATGACCAAATCCGAAATCATGTGCTTGATGACGGGCGGTATGGCGACCATTGCCGGTGGTATTTTCGCACTTTGTGTATCGCTGCTTGGTCCTCAGTATGCCCTGCACTTTCTGACGGCTTCCATTATTTCAGCACCAGCAGCGATTGTCGCCGCCAAAATGCTATATCCCGAAACAGTGGAAGTAGATCGCTCGGTAACCGTCCCTAAAGAAAAACTTGGAAATAACTTGTTAGATGCCATCTCGATCGGTACGACGGATGGGGTCAAACTAGCCGTAAACGTAGGGGCGATGCTGCTCGTATTTATTTCGCTGGTCGCTTTTGTCAACTCTATTTTGGGCTGGTTTGGGGATCTTACCGGACTGAATGGGATCGTCAATAATTTTACCGATGGACGCTTTGCCACTTTTAATCTGGAATCTATCCTGGGACTTATCTTTTCTCCCATCGCCTGGTTATTAGGAACTCCTTCCGAGGATTTAATTTTGGTAGGTTCTTTATTAGGAAAAAAGACCGCGGTGAACGAGGTGGTCGCTTACGTGGATTTGAGTATTATGGTGGCAGATGCAAAAATTCAATTATCAAATAAATCTATCGTGATTGCGACTTATGCCCTTTGTGGATTCGCTAATTTTAGTTCTATTGGAATTCAGATTGGTGGAATCAGTGCCATTAGTCCCAATCAACGCCCCGCCCTGACAGAATTGGGTTTAAAGGCTTTAATTGGTGGAACAATTGCTTGTTTTCTGACGGCAGCGGTGGCGGGAATGATGCTGGATGAGATTCTTTGATCTAATTAGTTTTGTTGAAGCACTGCGTTTGCTGAAACATTGAAATAATATTGTAGAATTTATTTTATAGCAACATTATATAAAGCTCATTACAAATTGAAATTCTTTAAAAAATCATATAGAATATGAACCATCAAGAAAAGACGCCTGCCTGGTTTCGGGTTGTGGCTATTTTGGCAATTATTTGGAATTTTATGGGACTGGTTGCTTTTTTTATGCAAATAAAAATGTCAGAAGCTACCCTGTCAGCCATGTCTCCCACTGATCGAGCAATTTATGAAAACACCCCCATCTGGGCAACGATTGGTTTTGCAATTGCAGTCTTTGCGGGTACTTTTGGTTCTGTAGCTTTATTGCTCCGCAAAAAATGGGCATACCCTGTTTTTATTCTTAGCCTAATTGGTATTATCATGCAACAAACTTATTTCTTTTTTTTGAGTGATATTATGAAAGGAGCGGAAATTCCTGCGATGATTATGCCAGCAATGGTTTTATTGATCGGTGTTCTTTTACTGTTTTTCTCAAAGAAAATGATTCGCCAGGGCTGGCTGAGTTGAGTGATCAACGATCCAATCCAATGGTTGCCAAACCACGGGTCAATTCTCGCACAATTCCTTTTTCTTTTGGGTCATAAATCCAGTTGGTATCAAAGCGTGCTAAAATTTCACTATTGGGTTCGTCGCTGAGGGTGAGACTATGAAATTCGGTATTTTTATTTTGTTGGTGAAAACGAATATCCGCCAGTACATCTTCGTCTATTTTATACATCACAAAATCTGAAATCATCAGTACATCGGCGTCTTCGTAATTTTCGTTTTTGAGTTGCCGCAACGCTTCGTATAAAGCGAGCGAGGCATCAGTTCCTCCGTAGAAAGACATTTGTAAAAACTTTGCAATCGAATCAATCGAATTGGCAATATCGTATAAATCCAGGGTTTGAATGCCGACGGAAAAATTGATTAAGTAAGCCCTTCTGTTTTCGCGGATCGCCATTTTTAAAATACCCAGACAAATTGCTTTGGCCAGTTGCTCGGGCCGACCTTTCATGGATTCACTGGTATCTACACAAATGATAAAAGGGCCCTTTTCTTTTTGTCGTACTCTTTGAAAAATTTCCATTTCCTGATCGTTGCTCGTTATGAGTTTTCGATCTTCGTAGCGGAAAGTGAGTAGATTTTTATCCGCATATTTTTTTAAAAATAAATCTTCCGTCGCCGTATCACTTAATAAGCCAACTTCCGAACTGACGAGATTACTCAAATCCTGGCTTTCATGGATCCCCACGATTTCTGCTTTGGCCGTTTCATCTACTTTCCATTCTTGCCGGATAATGGTTTTTTCAAATGTCTCCTCTTCTATTTCAATTTCGGCGGCGCGCATATTGCCTAAAATATCGGCCAGCTCCTGAATGGAGGATTCTTCTTTTAAAAATTCGTTGTATTTTTTTAAAACATCAAAACTCGTATCCTGCCAAAGATCCCGCGATAAATCCCATCCCAGATAATCGGTAAAAGGCTCTACCATCGAAAGAAGTTGTTTGTATTCGTTGACCTTGGCTTCGATCAATTCGGTAAACTGCTCTCCTTCTTCCTGTAATTTTTTTAATTGGTAAGTTAAAATTTTTCCCTGTAATAACGCATCCCACTGCGATAGTAAATCAGTGACGACCAGTTCAAATTTTTCTTTTTCCGACGACGTATGCGTTCCTTCTTCTTTTTTAAAATAGGTATTAAACTGCGCATCGTAAAAATCAATATCCAACTGCTCCCGAGGATAAGTTTCCCGAATAAAAGCAATCAGGTGCGCCCGCCGTATCCGGAAAATTTTTAAAGGGGTCACCGACCAACCGGACAAGCGATCTACTTCCGTATCGTAAGGATGCTTGGTGGCCAGTTTTTTGAAGGTTTTACGAATCCAGTATAAAGTATCCAGAACTACCTGCTTGGTAATCAGTTCGTTTTTTTCACACAGTAACAGCAAATCCTCTATGCCAAAAATATCGTCCAGTGCCGTAATAAAATATTCAAAATACTGATCGTTAATTTTAGGATTATCATAAGCGTAACCGTCCAGCTTGTGCTTGAAATAAGCTACGAGATATTTACGGGTCTTGCGGTCCAGCAGATTACCAAATTCGATAAACCGATCGTATTCTTCTTCGAGGATGGCGGCGGTATCTTTTTGCATTTAATTCTTTTTTTTGCCACTAAGGCGCTAAGACACTAAGTTTTTTTTGCGTTTTTTCTTTGTGGCTTCGTGGCTTTGTGGCCTTTATTTTTTTGCCACTAAGGCGCTAAGACGCTAAGTTTTTTTTTGCGTTTTTTCTTTGTGACTTCGTGACTTTGTGGCCTTTATTTGTGGCCTCTTTTTTCAGACTTCCTTTTGATAAGAGA
Source organism: uncultured Saprospiraceae bacterium (assembly GCA_938015415.1). GTDB lineage: Bacteria > Bacteroidota > Bacteroidia > Chitinophagales > Saprospiraceae > JALZUU01. The sequence continues at coordinate 15,612 of CALLPK010000023.1, read as the reverse complement.
AAGCCAGTTTCTCCAACCGTAAAGAAAGATTCTCCAATGCTGCTTTTACCTCTTCCAGATTACTCTTGACAATTTCTGCGCGTTCTTTGTCCACAAATAGATTTCCCGTCAGGTGGTTTATTTCCGTAGGAGCATTTTGGCTGATTTTATTTTGCTGCGCCGCAATATATTTATTCAATCGTTCGAGACGTTCATCCCAGAATTTGGTAATGACCTGATGTGGTTGTTTAAATATAATTTCGGTGGTTTCTCTTTGTTGAGTTAGTAAAGGAAAGGTATAGATCGTGTCGTTGTAGGAGACGTCGATCGTATTTTCGGAGAGTCCCCGTTTGGCCTTAATTCTGTTAATTAAATTTTCTGCTTCGTCGTAAAAATTGGTTACTTGATATTCATCCAGCGATAATTTTCGAAACTGCTCGATGGTCATCATGTTGCCTTTAAACTGATTGACCTGTTTATCAATTTTATAATAATTTTCGTTGATCGGCATCAGTTGATCCGTGGTCGAAACGTAAGGTACTTGGGTTTCCTGTTTGACATCTGCCTCGAAGTCGGCCACTTCTTTTTTTAGATTTTGCAAGTTAACTACCATGGTATAACCATGTTTTCGGATCGCATCAATCAACATCTCCCGGATTACTTCCCGGTGCATAGGAAAATTCCAAAGACAGTGTTCCATCAAAAAACAATCCATCAGATCGACCTGCTTTCGTCCGTTGAGAAAGGCGGAAGTACGAATTAATCGGATAATTTTTTTCCAACGGCGATCGTATATTTTAATGGGGTTGTCCGCGTGATTGGGATGACTATTATATTCGTCAATTTTTGCGGTCATCAACTGTACGGTGTTTAACACCTCGGCGGGAACTTCGATCCCATCGATGACATTAGACCACTCGTCCAGCTCTGCGTTGGTCAGTTTTAAATCTTCTAAAATCTCGTCTTTGTAAACGTCCCGGGTATCCACAATCATCTGGACAAACTGATTTCGTTTTTTGATGTTGCCAATTTCCAGGCGTAGTAAAAAACGATCCCAGATCGGTTCGAGACTTTGATTGCAGGGAGGAAGTTCGTTAGAAGCAGTAATGATGCCGCGAATGTTTACTTTAATATCTTCGGCGCCGTTCCGGTAAATTTTTTCGTTTAGAATGGTTAACAACGCATTTTGAATCGCTGGTCCCGCTTTCCATATTTCATCCAAAAAAACAATATTGGCGCCTGGCAAATATCGCTCAGTGAGTCGTTCGTACTGGTCTTCTTCTTTTAATTTCTTAATAGAAATAGGTCCGAAAATTTCGTCCGGTGTACTGAACTTACTCATTAAGTATTCGAAAGAAATACCATCCCGAAAAGCAAATTTTAATCTCCTAGCAATCAAACTTTTTCCTACGCCCGGAGGTCCCAGCAGGAAGATACTCTCTCCCGCTACCGCTGTTAAAAACGCCAGATTCATCGGTTGCTCCCGTTCGTAGAGTCCTTCAGAGAGCCCTTCCAATATTTTTTTCACCCGCCCCCGCAGGGTAACATCTATCTCCTGTTGTACTTCCATTTATTATTTAGATTTTATATCCAAACAATAAACACCGTTCCAGACGTTTTGTTAAAATCTCACCAGCTTTTCTACTCTTCTTTGGGTTCCTGTAGTCATTTCTAGCCAATAAACGCCGCTTTCCCAGCCATCGGTAACTAAATTAAGTTGATTATTTCCGAGTAACCAGTTTTGCTTTAAGACCATTTGTCCTATTCCATTAAAAACCCGAATCGTCATTTCTTCGGATAAATTTGGGTATTGAATGATCAGATGATTTTCAAAAGGGTTGGGAAAAATCGATAATTCTGCGAAAGCTAATGCTGAAATATCTGTAGTCAAACAGGGCGCCGCCGGATCATATGGTACATTCAACGTAAAACTATTAGAACACCCCGTCATTTCGTCCAGCAATGACAAAGTATAATTTCCCGATTCAAAAATACAGAGCGAAATTCCAAATTCTCCCATGAGAATCTCTCCGTTTAGTAACCAGGTAATCGAATAATCTTCTGGTAAATCATTTTGGTTAAAAAGAGTTAGTACGTTCTCTTCGTTGACGTAGGCGGGCGTGGCGGGAGGTGTCAAAAGGCTTATTGTTAAAATTTCGGAATTAGCCGGACAACCTACTTCACTTTGGTACTGTACATAATATTCGCCCGCTTCGCTCACCTCCAGTTGAGATTCGGTTGCGTCCGGAATCAGCATACCATCCTGAAACCACTGTATCCGCTCATCGTAATTGGTTTCTAAAATAACCGACTGACCACCACATACTTCCGAACTCGTCAAAGCAATGATTTCCGGATCAGCGGGAACAGCGTACACAATCACAGAATCTACCGAGTTGACCGTATCTACCGGATGTACAATCGTCAGGCGCACCGTCAAATCACCAATGACCAAATTACCCGTGGTAAAGCGATTAAATGAAACAATGCCACATTCGTCATCCCCAAAATTTAATCCACCGTCGTCGTCGATTACTTCTACCCGATAATTTCCAGTTCCTAAATTAAGACTAGTGCTCGCCTCAATTGGCGCAAAAGTATTGTCATAATTAGGCGTTAAAAAAAGGATACTGTCATTTGCATCTAACACCTTAATGTTCATATCCGGTGCAGTACTAAACGTTGGAAAGCTGGGAATATCCCGGCAGCCGCTTTCCAGAACTTCGATGCTGGTCAATAAATAACCTACCGTATCGATCACAGCCTGATAGCTGATTGGATAGATGCCCGGTTCGGTATAGGTTTGCGCATTGGGCTGCTCGTTAATGGTAGAATTTCCATTTCCAAAATCCCAAAAATAACTAATTCCATCCTGACCATTTGAAGGAATATTATTAACAATATCGACCTCCGTTGGACCACAACTAATGTTATTAGATAAACTAAAACCCGCCGTATTACTGGTTGAAGGATTAATTACCATCCTGAATCTGAAAGAAGTGGTTTGCGTAATCACCGAGACCTGAGCGGCAATGGTAATTTCTACCATAAACGTATCGGCTACTAACGGTGTACCACAAAATTGAATACAACCATCCGTTTCTTCATCCGGTTCATATTCGGTTTGTTCCGTTTCCCAGGTCATTCCGACCGGTAAATTATTGATGGAAATGAGGGTTATATTTTGAATATCCAGTCCTGCTGGTGTTCCCGGATCAATCGCATTGACGGGTGTCGTAGTCCTGGGCATTCTAAAACTCAGCGCCTCCGAATAATTCGTTCCCACCGTACCATCTGGCATTGAGCTGAGGAAAAGCGTATCTTCCGGCAGCGTTGGTAAATTGACGATACATTCGTCACAATTTTGTCCAAAAATATTTCCAAAAAGAAAAGAAAAAATAAAAAGTACTAGTCCAATTTTTTTCATAATTCGTTGATTAGGTTATGAGAATAAACAGGTAGACCGTGTCTTGCAATAGTAACAAGTCAGGATCAAATATAGAAGCTATTTAAGATTGAAATAACCTCTGTGGGAAAATAACTGGATGTAGTGTGGGAAAGGAAAACTACGTTCTTTCTGGCTTAATTTTTAAACCAAAAAGAACATAGTTGCTATAATATTCTAGCTGAATAGTATTAACTTATTTTAATACTACCATTTTATTAGAAACGCGGGATTCGCCGTTAGAAAAACTATAATTGTAAATTCCGTTTTGGAGTTGACTTCCGTCGAATGGAATGCGGTTGGTTCCGGCAAGAATCGTAACCTGTTCGGTGTGTACACGCTGACCTACCAGATTAAAAACTTCGAAAATCAGTTCCTCACGCGAAAGTGAAGTCACTTCGATGATTGTTTCGTACCCAAATGGATTAGGCGTATTGACCAATGAAATCTGATCATTTAAATAATCTCTGGTATTGGTAATTGTGCAAGCTCCTTCTTCGCGAACTTCCAAAAAGTAATTTCCATCCGCTCCTGGAAACTGTCCTGTATTATCGGGCAGAATGATGGGCTGAGAAATAATATTGGTGTGCACCGTCGCATTGACCATGACATCTTTTATTCCAACATCTGCGGAATTCGTCGGCGTACCAAAAAGAACAATACATGAAAGCGTATCTTCTGGAATCAATACACAGGTAGGTGGATTGCACGCATAACTCATGCCTTCTGGCAGATTTAAAACCGCTCCCGTAGTAGCGACCGTTACGGAATCTATTTCCAATTGAAATCCGGAAACTGTTACATTAGGAGGAACTTTTACGGTAATCACAAATTCGTAGGGTTCATTGATACAGGCCGGAAGATCAATTCCTCCATCGGGACGATCCTCTGTAAAAGGTAAAGGATAAACACCCACCGCAGAATCACGGAAAAGCTCATCTGGCACGCAGGACTGAGCGCTAATGATGGTTGCAAAAAAAGAAGCAAATAGGAAAAGTATAATTTTTTTCATCATATTATTTTTAAGTAAAAGGCAGAATTACCCTGCAAGTTATCTCTTTTTCGGCTTTTAAAATGACGGTAAATGCTAATTTAAGATTTTTTTAATACCCTTGACCTAAAATTTATCCCAATGATTTCGCTAATTTTGCCACCGTTGTTTATTTCCCACACTATATTATTTACCCTTTTTATAAATTACCCACTACGTATTTCCTAGTGAGCGCAAGACGAAGCGATACATTTTATTATAATTATGTATGCTTATTTCTTACCTTATGGCAGATTTAGTGTGTTGATTGGTGAAACCGAACAATTGAATATCATGAAAAAAATTACCCTTCTGAGTACGCTTCTTATTTTAGTTTTCAACTGCTTATCTATAGATTTATTTGCCCAAACGGTCCAGGTAGCCGGACAACTGCTGGATCAAAAATCCGGAGATCCGCTCATTTCCGCTACCGTTCGTGCTGGAAATACCGGAACGACCACAGATCTGGATGGCAACTTCTTACTTACGCTAAAGGCCGGAAACCATACCCTTTCTTACTCCTATGTGGGCTACGAAACGGGTAGTATGGATATTCAAGTCAAAGAAGGTCAACCACTCCAACTGACGCTCCAACTTTCCGAAACCACCAATATTTTACAAACCGCCACCGTTACGAGCGGTCGCTACGAAAAACCACTGGGGGAAGTAACCGTCTCACTAGAAGTCATCAAGCCAGCATTGATTGATAATACCAACGCCACCTCAGTCGATCAGGTCCTTGATAAAGTTCCCGGGGTCAACATCATTGACGGGCAACCCAATATACGGGGTGGATCCGGTTGGTCGTACGGTGCCGGTACACGTGTTTTGGTTTTGGTGGATGACATCCCGATTCTGCAAGCCGACGCGGGAAAAGCCAACTGGGGAGATATTCCCGTAGAAAATGTTGAACAAATTGAGGTAGTAAAAGGCGCGGCTTCTGCCCTCTACGGATCTTCAGCCATGAATGGAATTATCAACATCCGTACAGCTTACGCAAAATCCAAATCTGTTACTAAATTTTCTACTTACTATACCGGATATATGGATCCGGCCGACAAAGAAAAAATCTGGTGGGACGGTGACCCCGAGCAACCCGTGGTACCAAACTTGTGCGAAGGGGCTATTTCCGATACCTGTCAGATGCGAACCAATTACCAACCTTACGCCGTGGGTATCAGTGCGTCGCACCGCCAGAAGTTTGGAAAATTTGATCTTGTACTGAGCAGCTTTGTACGCAAAAATGAAAGCTACCGGGAAAATAATTATGGCGATCACCAACGATTTAGTTTTGGTACCCGTTACCGCTTAAGCGACCGACTGAGTTTTGGTCTGAACGGAAATTTCAACACCAGTAAAAACATCAGCTATTTTTACTGGTTGGACGGAGGAGCCGGAGCGTACCGCGCAAATACCGCAGAGCAAGTCGGAGAACCTTCCCGCCGATTACGCTATACGCTTGATCCTTTCATCACTTACTTTGACAAGTCCGGTAATCGGCATAAACTACAAGGCAGATTTTATAATGTTGACAATAAAAATACAGAAAATCAATCCAATGCTTCCAAACTTTATTATGGAGAATATCAATTTCAGAAAAAATTTGATAAACTTAATTTAGTAACCACGGCGGGAATTGTTGGCACTCGTACCAACGTCCGCGCGGAACTCTATGGTGATACCACGTTCACCTCTAACAATATCGCAGGATTTTTACAACTAGAAAAGAAAATAGGAACCCGGCTCAACATTTCCGGTGGTGTCCGCTACGAACGTAACACTCAGTTGCGTCCCGAGATATTTCAACAAGATACGGTGACCGGCGGAAAGGTAACGGAATCGCGTCCTATCTTTCGATTAGGAACCAGCTACCAAGTTGGTCCCGCTACTTTTTTACGGGCTTCCTTTGGACAAGGATATCGTTACCCCACCATCGCCGAACGATTTATTACGACGCAGGCCGCCGGACTTAACATCGCTGCTAATCCAAACCTGAATTCCGAGACCGGATGGAGTGGAGAATTCGGAGTCAAACAAGGATTTAAAATCGGCGGCTTTAGTGGTTTTGTGGATGCTTCCGCTTTCTGGACGGAGTACCAGGACATGATTGAGTTCAATCTTTTTAACGTCGGTTTTGCAATTGCTTTTCAGGCACGAAACATTGGGGATACGCGTATTCGTGGACTCGAATTGAGCATGGGCGGACAAGGTGATTTATGGGGTATGCCCACTACCCTGCTGGCTGGTTATACGTTTACCGATCCAAGATTTAAAGTTTTCGACGACGAGGCCAATCGGACTTCCAGTGCCGATTATAATATTCTGAAATACCGTTTCCGACACAATGTAAAATTTGATGTGGAAACTCAACTACGTGCTTTTTCAATTGGTGTAGCCGCTAATTATACCAGCCGAATGGAAGCGATTGACAATGTCCTCACACTCTTAGCTGGCATTGGAGAGTTTAGAGAAAGTCACGATACGGGCGTATTGTTAGTTGGTGTACGAGCGGCTTATCGGCCTTTTGACGGCGCCAAGATTTCTTTACTGGCTAATAATTTATTGAATAAGGAATATTCGCAACGACCAGGATTACTGGAGGCACCGAGGAATGTGACGGTGCGGTTGGATTATAGTTTTTAGGGAGGTGTTGAATTGTTGAGACGCTTCGCTTGTTGAGATGTTGAGCATATTCCTTGTTTAGACGTCTCGTCCAGGTACATGGACTTGCGGGTAGTGGCGATTTAAGATTCCAGATAATAAAAAAGGTGATTAGAAATTAAAAAAATCTAATCACCTTTTCAGTATGGAAGTCTAACGTAAAAAGCCCTATTGGTTGGCCATATCCTCGTTATAATCGCTGACTATTTGAATAACCATATTAGGATCTTCATTATCGATTTGGCCTTTGATAAAGTTTCCGAATTTTTTCCCTTTTTTCTTTTTAATGTTACCGTAATCCCCGTTCGCATATCTTTCGGATACCAGCTCAGAATCTTTAATCCATTTTTCGAGATTGGCAGCATGCATGGTTTTTACTTTACCATCTGATTCTTTCATCAGAAAATATTCAGGATTTGACCTTATATCATCGTATACTTCCTGAAGGGTAATTCCTGAAACGATCTTGGGAGGATAAGCATAGGCTTTATAAACATTTATATTCCCTTCTTCCAGTCTTTCAATCAGGGCATATTTTGGCAATGAACCAAGCGTGCTTCCGTGATCTCCACGACCAGCAACCATCACTTTTTTAGATTCAAAATATCGACCATCGTATTCATATCCTATTATGTCTTTTGCTTTATATTTTGTTTTTTGCTTTTTCTTAACCTTTTTTGCGTCTCTTAGGGATTCATCGAAAACGGAGATGGATTTCTGATCATTCCAGGGATATCCTTCGTCCGGGATCATCAAAGCTTCCTCGGTAGTCCCATCTGATAAATAAATCTTTACATCTTTAACATTTGATTGGGCAAAGATGGAAGAAAGACAAAACAGCATACATCCGAATAAACATAATTTACTTTTCATTACTTAAAAATTATTTTTTTGTTAAAAATATTATATAATCAGATCAAATGTAAGAAAAAATATCTTATTAATAATAACTGTTAAAACAAAACTTTAGCAACTTGAAGTAACTTTGGTTGGGACCAACTAGAACCCAAGCGCCTCCCGGACCGCCCCCGCATACGTACTCCCCGTTGTAATCGAAGTTTGCGATTTATCTTTTAATATTAAGATCAATTTCCCTTTAAAAAATTTTCGGATTTCACCGATGTAAGAGCGGTTGATGATGAAGGAACGGTGTACCCGAATGAAGTCTTCAGGTAAGCGTATTTCCATTTTTGCGAGGCTTTGTTCGCTCAGATAATTTCGCTCATCTTTGGTAAACACCCGAACATATTTGTCTTCGGCTTTTAAATAGACGATGTCTTCGTATTCTACCAGAACAATGCGGTTTTTGGTTTTTACGGGTAGCGAATAAGTGGGTGCGGCCGCTTTTTGAGAAGCCAGTAATTGATTGAGTTTTTTATAATCAATATTTTGTTTTTGGGTCCCAAAACGACGGAGTTTTTGGATGGCTTTTTCGAAACGATCCGCATCAAAAGGTTTGACTAAATAATCTACCGAGCAAGTTTCAAAAGCCTGAATCGCAAAAGCTTCGTAGCCCGTGGTAAAAATCACCAAAGGCTGATAGGATAGTTTTTCTAATACCATAAAACCGGTCATATCGGGTAGTTGAATATCCAGAAAAACAATTTCTGGCCGCAGCCTTTCTATCTCTGAAATAGCCGTCTTCCCATGGTCGGCCTCCCCTACGATGTCAATTTCGTTATGATAATCCGACAGTAATTTCTTCACCCGTAGTCGGGCCGGTGCTTCGTCTTCCACCAAAAAGGCACGGAACATTTTCATAATCTTATTTACTTTCTACAAAAAAATCGTCATAAAGACACTAAGCCACAAAGGATTTTCCGAAGGAGTAAGGAAACGGTCTCACAGAGTCAAGCACGGCAGTGCGAGAAGTGAAAGAATCCTACGGATAGAATTTTTTTCTGCCTTTGTGGCTGTAAATTTTTCATTTAGGACTTTGGTCTTGCACCTAATTTCATTTGAATAAAAACCTGCTTTTCAGGATGATTGATAAACGCCATTTTATGACGGTCGGGATAAAACAATTTCAGTTTCTTTTGTACACTACGAATTCCGTAGCCGGTATCCAGTTCGTCGGAAAAAGGGAGACCACTGTCAAATATCCGAAAAATCAAATTACCATTTTGTTCTTCGATCTTTACTTTTACAATAATCTTGTTATCTTCCGAACGATAACCATATTTAATCGCATTTTCAATTAATGGCTGTAATAAAAAGCGTGGTAATTTTTCATCGCCAACGGTTTCGTTCCGGTGTATAATTACTTCCAGACGGTCGCCAAAGCGAATTTTTTCAATAGACAGATAAGTTTTTAACATCTCCAGCTCCTCCGAGACCGTAGACCAGATTCTCTCTTTCCGATTGGTTTTTTCCTTGTAAAATTTTGATAAAGCCAACGCCATATTTTCCGTTTTTTGCGGATCGGACTGCGCCAGACTCGCGATCGAATTTAAAGAATTATACAAAAAATGGGGATTTATTTTTGCTTGCAAAGTTTCCAGTTCGGATTTAAATTCCAGCTCCTGAGCGCGGGCATATTTGAAAGCGTTGGCTTTTCGGCGGAGTTGAAAAAAGTGTTTTCGGAAATTATTGAGGAAATAACCAGTACCCAGAGCTAACCAAAAAGGTGGATGGAAAGGAATGTCGTGAAACCTCCAATTATCGTTCAATGTAATATATTCATTAAAAATTTTTATTCCAAAAAACTTGATCAACAAAAACTGAAAATAACCGCCCACCAATGACAGTACCACCCCTCCCCCAACTAGTACTAAAAACTTTACTGCTTCCTGATCGGCAAAAGACCATCTATCCATTTTTTTATTTAAAAATTTAATACTGTAAAGTAAGATCATCGCATAAATCAATCCTTTGATATAGAAAAAGGGCCTGAATAATTGATTATCCAATAAATTGCGATATTCCAATAACAGTAAATAAGTAGCAATCATCGTCATCGTCCCTAAAATAACAACTTCAGAATATCGAAATAGGAGAAGCAGGTATTTATTCAAAAAATCAGCAAACCAGAAGCTAAGAAAAACAACTAGGCTTATTGCCAAAATTATATAATGGAAATAATTTAAATAGGAAGGATTATTAGGTGGTAAGACTTGCTCAGCAGGATTCATCCCAAAACCGCGGGTCAAATAGATATTCTCTTTTAAGGCTAGAAACTCGTTTAAGGAAAACGCTAAAATCGAATCGGCATAGAGTTCCGAATTATTCATAAAATCAAAATTCCATTTCTCCGAACTAAGACTTTCTGTTAGACCATCACTAAAATTATATTTCCCAGCTCTCAATGACAGTTTGCCTTCATTTAATCCTTCTACAATTTTATAATATCGAATAATCCCTAAGGTATCTTTTACCATAAAAATGTCGCTGTTCTTTGGACTAACCCAGTTTGGTGCGTAATAATAGGCAGGATTTTCAGTTCCATTCCATTCGTTTTTGGAGAAATTTCTTACTCCAGACCTTATCATAGAAGCAAGGTACACTTGCACACCAACCAACACCAACAAATAAACCATCCATCTTTTCATAAGACTAAATTTAAGGATTTTAAAAGAAACGCTACCACAAAGGAGCGGGAATATCTCCTTGGAAACCAGCAAATTCCGACGAATAGGACTTTATCAGCGTGAAATGCGGATTAGTAGATTATTTGATTTATGGATGTACGAATTAAGTCTATTTAGAGAATGTTTCAATTTTCAGCGCCGATAATCCAATTCAAGAATATTCGCTAATTTTTCCTGACATTCTGTCACCTTTTCCCTTTAATTAGTCGTATATTTGCCCACAGAATTCAAAAAAATAAGGGTTTGTGCGAATAAGTGTGTCTATTTTCAATCCCGCACCTTGTATTACTCCCTGATTCGGGAGGCAGACCTAAAGGAATGCCATCGCGCAGACACACTTTATGAGACGATCCCCATAAGGAGGACGCTATTCCGAAATGCTACTTTTGGCAACGAATGCTACCTTTTATCAGTGTTAAATATTCGCTTTATGTACGACAATAATCCAACCCTAGATCCGCATAAACCGCTCGACGAGTCGCAGCAGGGAACGGTCTATTATAAAACTTCCGACGATCCATCCGCCGTCGATCCCGAAAAGGGAATCCGCCACTTTTACATCGAAAGTTACGGTTGTGCGATGAATTTCAGCGACAGCGAAATCGTAGCTTCGATTCTCGGAGATGTTGGTTTTCAGCCGACGCGGGACGTAGAAATAGCAGACCTGATCCTGATCAATACCTGCTCAATTCGGGACAAAGCCGAAAAAAATGTACGCCAACGCTTACGGGTTTTTAATCAGGTAAAAAAGCGGAGAAAAGGTGCTCAGGTCCTCGTTGGCGTCCTCGGTTGTATGGCCGAACGACTCAAGGAAAAACTGATGGAACAGGAAAAACTGGTGGATATGGTGCTCGGGCCGGATGCCTACCGCGATCTGCCAAAGTTAGTCGCCAAAGCAACAGAAGGTCAAAAAGGCATCAACGTTTTACTCTCCCGGGAAGAAACCTACGCCGACATCAGCCCGATGCGTTTGGACAGCAACGGCGTGGTCGCCTATATTTCAATCATGCGGGGCTGTGACAATATGTGCTCATTTTGTGTAGTTCCGTTTACGAGAGGTCGTGAGCGAAGCCGGAATGCATTCAGCATTATCGCAGAAGCCACAGATTTGTACCAGCGCGGTTACCGGGAGGTGACGCTCCTTGGACAAAACGTAGATTCCTACAAGTGGGAAAATCCGGATTCCAAAGAGCTTGTCAACTTTGCGAATTTGCTGGAAATGGTCGCACTCGTGCACCCTGATTTAAGAGTCCGTTTCTCGACTTCACATCCTAAAGATATTACCGACGAGGTACTCTACACCATCAAAAAGTACGAGAATATTTGCAATTATATTCACCTGCCCGTCCAGTCTGGAAATAGTCGTATTCTAAAATTAATGAACCGAACCTACGACCGCGAATGGTACCTGGAACGCGTCCGGGCCATCTACCGCATCATTCCTGACTGTACGATTTCGGCAGATATTATTACCGGATTTTGTAGCGAAACAGAAGAGGAACATCAGGATACGCTCAGCATCATGCGCGAGTCGGGTTATACGATGTCTTACATGTTTTATTATTCGGAAAGACCCGGCACCTTGGCGGCCAGAAAGTATCCGGATGACATTCCACTGGAAGTAAAAAAACGCAGATTACAAGATGTAGTGGATCTCCAAATGGAAATGTCACACACCCACAATCAAACAGATATTGGGAAGACCTTTAAGGTTTTAATTGAAGGAGATTCCAAAAAATCTGATCAACAATTCAAAGGTCGTACTGGACAAAACAAGATGGTTATTTTTGATAAAAAAGAAAACCTGAAAGCAGGTGATTATGTGGAGGTGAAAATTAATTCGGTGACCCGCGCTACCTTGCTTGGGGAGATTGTTTAATCGCTGCCATTGCAAAAGCAAGCGCGATAGAAGGAAGCAACTAGCCAGAAGTAAAAGGTAAAAAGCAAAAAATTATGAGTAAAGACAACCTCCAAGCAGTAAAACGACGATTCGAGATCATCGGCAACGCCCCCGCGCTGGACAACGCGTTGTCCACTGCGGTCCGGGTAGCCAATACAGATTTAACGGTTTTAATTACTGGAGAAAGTGGCGTTGGAAAAGAAGTTTTTTCAAAAATCATTCACTCACTCAGCGCCCGTAAACATAGCAAATTTATCGCTATCAACTGCGGCGCAATTCCCGAAGGAACCATCAATTCAGAATTATTTGGCCACGAAAAAGGAGCTTTTACCGGGGCTTCCGCCGAACGGAAAGGGTATTTTGAAACGGTGAGTGGTGGAACCATTTTTTTGGATGAAATTGGAGAAATGCCCGCGGATACCCAAGCCTATCTTTTAAGGGTTTTGGAAAATGGAGAATTTATCCGGGTAGGCTCCTCCGTCACTCAATCGACGGATGTCCGGGTGATTGCCGCTACCAACGTCGACTTAATGGAACGGATTCGAAAAGGAAAATTTCGGGAAGACCTTTACTACCGGCTCAACACGGTGCCCATTCACGTTCCTTCGCTCAAAGAAAGACGCCTCGATATTCCACTTTTATTCCGAAAATTTACCGTAGATTTTGCCGAAAAATACCGGACGACGCCCATCAAACTGGACGAACGGGCCGAACTGGTTTTTGAAAATTATTCGTGGCCCGGAAATGTTCGGGAACTGAAAAATGTGGCCGAACAACTTTCGGTCCTCAGCGAAGATAAAATTATTACCGCCGAAACTTTAGTAGAAAAATTACCCAATCTGCTCAAACGAAATCTACCCGCTTCTTTTGCGCCAGATGGAGAAGCTTCTAATTTTCAGGAACGGGAAATTTTGTACAAACTGTTGTTTGATATGAAAAGTGATCTGAATGATTTAAAATCACTGGTCTTCGAATTAATTAACAACAACGATCTGAAAATTCCGAATCAACAATTAAAACAACTAACCAGTCCTGGATATTCCGAGAGCTACCCCGTTTACAATCAGGAAGCCCGCTCACGCCCAAACTTTAACGAGGAAAAACACAATCCCCCAACCAATGGCGGCGTTTCTATTGGAGATCATCGTCCCATTTTACTGGATTCTCAATCCAGCCAGGAATACGAAAACAGCGAAATCATCGAAGAGAGTTTGAAACTGGCAGATATGGAAAAAGACATGATTTTAAAAGCACTGAAAAAACACAACGGAAAACGGAAAGAGGCGGCGAAGGATTTGGATATTTCAGAACGGACGTTGTACCGGAAGATTAAGGGGTATGATATTCAGATATAAATGAATATTGAATGTCCAATATTGAAGACTGAATATTGATTCTTGCCCTCGGTCGTATGTGCACCCTGGTGACGAAGAGGAGAATGTTTATTCAAAGTCACCTTCAATTGACAATCGAACCGCTAAAACATATAGCTTTCCTTCCAGTAGACAGCGCTAAAAATCAATATTCGATACTCAATATTCGACAATATTCAATATTTAAAAATGGCTACACCAAAAATAAAAATCCACCCAATCCTCTCTCTACTCCTCCTGACACTTTTCCTCGTCGGACAGCCTTCCTGTTATTCCTTTAAAGGAATCTCCATCGACCCTGCCATTAAAACTTTTTACGTTTCTATTTTTGATAATCTTTCCAACGACTCGCCCCCTACCCTTGGACAGGACTTCACGGAAGTATTGCGTGATAAAATCAGAAACGAATCCCGGCTTAATTTAAAAGATACCGATCCGGATATTGACTTCACGGGTGCGATCTCTTCCTTTCGCGTCAGCGCCGAAGCGCCCGAACCAGGCGAAACCACTTCCTTTAACCGACTCACAATTACGGTGGCCGTCGATTATGTCAATAACCGCGACGAAGACAATAAGTGGAAAAAGAACTTTTCTTATTTTGCCAATTTCGATGCCAATCAAAACCTTTTGGATGTACAAGATGCACTCATCAATACCATCAATGATCAGATTGTAGAAGATATTTTTAACTTTGCCTTTACCGATTGGTAAGGATTTTATCTACTCTTTTTGTATTTTCACCTTTTTATTGAAAATTCTCATCATAATCTTGAAATACTATTAGACTTTATGCTGAAATATTTTGCATAGAAACTAAATAGAGATGTTGGAATAAAGTCTATTTTACTGAAGTTTAAGTCAAAATTATGAAACAAGAAGAAATTCTGAATTGTATCCTGAATCCGGATCGACTCAAAGAAATCACCTTTGACCGACTAAAGCAGGCATTGACCGACTATCCGTATAGTCAAAATTTGCATTTCTTGCTGGCTCAAAAAAGTATGCAGGAAGAGCATCCTGATTTTGAACGATACCTCAAAACCGCCGCTACCTATATGAGTAGCCGGTCTTTTCTGCGTAAACAATTGCAGGGCAGTGATCGGCCTTCCCAGCCTGTTGTAGAACCAGAACCAGAAGCAGAGCCCGCCCAGGGAAACGCCACGATTACCGTAGCACCGGAAAATCTGCTGGCCAACCTTCCGGACCAGGACCTTCCTTCGGTATTGTTTATTCCCGATTCTCCCATCGAAGAAGTCGTTCCTAACCACGTAGCAGATATTATCACCGATACCCCACCAGCCGATCAGCCACCACCGAACGAAACTTCCGTGAACGACGAACCTCCGAAAAATTCGGACCCTATTCCTCCCCTTATTGCGAATACCTCACTTGCAGGTAACCAAATCGACGATCCCGAAATTGCTCCAATAGAAAAAAAGATCCTCGTTAAGCATGAACCAATTACTGATCAACCACGTATAATTCACGAGCCCGTTATTAAGACAAAAACCGAAGAACCAATGGCGCCCGGTAGCAATATTCCGGATTTGTCAGCCCCTGAAATGGAAGAAATTCGCGGCATGGATTTGGTGGAAGAGGACTTAGAAGAAAATGAGTTGGACGACGAAACACTGGAA
>CALLPK010000022.1 GCA_938015415.1 uncultured Saprospiraceae bacterium | reverse complement strand
AAAGGATCGTACGCTACGAGAGTCAGATTTATGGAAACGTCGAGGAAAACTGGCTGAACATGCGATCCGGAAAGGATTTGAGACGGGACTAGTGTGGGAGACGGTCAAGCGGCTGTGGCCGGTTTGATGTGTGGATTGGTGAATGTGCGGATTTTTTGATTTCGTTTTAGAGAAAATTTTTTCTAATGCTCAGCTGGTTTTAGAATTAACCCTTCTAATGAGTGATTCTATTCAGCATCCTGACTTTCGCTCTTTATTGGATTTTTATTTTAATGAAAAAGTCGTATCTTAGATATGGTACCGTAATTTCATGTGGTATTGTTAAATTTTAGATTATGAAAAAGAAAAAATTACAACTTGGCACCATCAAAGTAAAAAGTTTCACAGCTATTCTTCCTACGGAGCAACAACGAACGGCCAAAGGTGGTGCGGCCATGATTGACGATCGGATCCGAAATGGTAAAGGTACGTGGACGGAAGTAAAATCCGGAAAAGCCTCTTTTTCTGATTCTGTGTTGGATATCAGACTGACAAAGTGAAATCACTTAGCACGTTGATAACGATTAGCGACCACCGTTGCAAAAGGAATTTTATTGATTTTACTTTCGATCCAGGAAGTAAAATCAAAATATTCCAATAATATCTTTTCGGAAGGCTGTTCGGCTAATTCCTCAATGGCTCTTTTTAACCCATCGTGTGCTGCTGCGAGACTGGCCCGGTCGTTCCCTTTAACGATTTGCTGAAAAAACTGCAGGAGTGTTTTTTCAAATTTATAAACCTGATTTTTTCTTTTCAGGTAGCGATAGGTATTTTTTATTAGCGATTCCAGCAGTACAATATTTCCCATTTCGTAATGAATAATTAAGTTCAGCATCCGGGCTAAACTCTGTAAATCTTCGCGTTCAATACTGCGTGGTAAATTCAACCAAAGATTCAAATATTCAAGTGCGGCGTCGTAGTTTCCTTTTCCAAAACTTATGTAGAAATACTGGAAATAAAAACTACCCCGCTCTAATGACTGCCCTTCGTATTTTGGGAGATCTTCTAAGTGTTCCTGAAGTACTATCCAGCCTTCCTCGAATGCTCCCGTCTGAATACATAAACGAAAGCTGAGGGCGTTGTAATGTTTAAAAATTCGAAAATCATCATCCTTTGAAACACCCTTTAACTCCCTAAAAGTCAATAAATTAGACTTCACTTCCTCATATTTTCCCAATAATCCACAGGCTAAGATCAAATTGGTCATTCCGTAGATATAGGCAGATTTATCTTCCCGCAGAAGTAGTGGATATTTTTCCATCAAGGCGATCTGAGCTACGCTGAATTTATAGAACTCCTCATACTCAAGCATCGAATAAGCAGCGTTACTGCGGATCCGAAAATAGAGAATTTCAGCCCGTTTGGAAAGCGTTTTTTCAGGAGATGCTAATAGAGGATGTGCCAGTATTTCGGTCAGCCATTGCTGCTGATCAGCACTCCGTAGGACTGCGTATTTCCGACGACTTATGATTAATTGATAAAGTATCCGTTGGTAAGCAGAAAGATTTCTGATGCGGGCAACGTGACCTTGTTCTTCGGCGTCCATATTTTCCAGCTCTGTATCCAGGAAGGCGATATCTTCCCGAGCATAGGCAATCTTTTTTCTCCAGTTCAATATTTCAATCAATTCCAGAAAAAGCTCATACGATTCTCCGATCTTTTTTCCTTTAGCCAAAAGTTCCAGGCATTCCCGGTAATGAGAGCGATTGTATAAAACCTGTACCTGTTGTAAAAGGTTATTTATTTTATAAACAATGGAAGTACTCTCATCGTAGAGTTGTAGCGCGTTGAGAATGGCTTGGTAGAGATAGGCTTTGAGTTGAGAATATTTTCTACTGGTAATTTTCTCATCACCATATACTTCTTTTTGTAACGCTGGTTCATCCTGACTTTTCTGCGCTGCGATGGTTTGAAAAAGTAGTAAATATTTTTGATCACTACGAGTGGCTTGCCGTTTCAAGTGGATAGAAACATAGCGGAGCTCTGGCCCGGAAAGAGAGTGGATCAGACGAAATAATTTATCAGATGGTGTTTTAGACATAGGCTTCTGTCAGGTATTATACAAGAAAGATAGATAATTAGATTGGTAAATCCAAATCAGAAACCTGACTTATGAGCGATATTTGGTTTGTTTAAGCGCGTTAATCTAGTTAAAATTGTTCTAAGGAATGAAAAATAAATCTAATAATTTTTTAAAACTGCCCAATATGAGTAATGCTTCAAAACGCCTAGCCGCTACTTCTAATCAATTCCGAAAAAAGATTCTTTTGCCCATCATGGGCGGTCTTAATTTTGAAAAAACAGAAGAGATTATCAGCCTGCAAGCTGAGGGCAATTACACACATCTTTATTTTAGTGACGGACGAAAAATGCTGGTTTGCAAAACACTGAGTGCCCTGGAATCCATGATTGGTAACCCTCTGAAGTTTGTACGGGTACACCGGTCTTACACCATTAACATCAATCGTATTCAACAATATATGCGCGGCAAAGGTGGTTACGTAAAAATGGAAAACGGTCAAAAAATCGACGTTTCCGTGAGTCGAAAAAAAGACTTTATGGAAGCGTTGGGGAGGTATTTTGGGTAGAAACAATTCATGATTTTTTTTACATGAATCGTCTCTATCCTTATTTCCATTTGATGTTACAACCCATACTGGGATATTGTTTTTCAATGGTCTTACCCTCCAAAATGGTATCAATAGCGGCACGTAAATCTTCGCCAGTTAGTGGTGTACCATTACCCGGACGGGAGTCGTCCAAACGGCCCCGATAAGCAAGTTTGAGATCTCCATCAAAGATATAAAAATCAGGAGTGCAAGCCGCATCATAGGCCTTGGCTACTTCCTGATGCTTATCATACAAATAAGGAAAAGGAAAACGCAATACCTTCGCTACCAAACTCATCTTATCCGGACTATCTTCCGGGTGTGCTTCTACATCATTAGAACTAATGGCAATAAACGAAACGCCCTTATTACGGTACTCGTTAGCGATCCGAACTAATTCGGGATTGACGTGGATGACGTAAGGACAGTGATTACAAATGAACATAATTACCGTTGCTCTATCAGATTTTAAATCGTCAAGGGTATAATAGTTACCGCTCACGGTGTCTTTGATGTGAAAGTTGGGTGCCTCGGTGCCGAGGGGAAGCATGGTTGATTCTGTGAGTGCCATTTTATTAGTTAATTGGTCTGTTAGTTAATTGGTTAATCAGTGCTCTTCTAGCGTAGAGGGGTTAATTGGTTAATCAGAATTAGTTAATCAGTGCTCTTCTATCTATCTTAACGTACTATAGGCAACGATGGTTAATTCCAAAGACGTATTTTTTTATGATTCCGATTTCGGGAGCGGTGTCGGCGCCATCGAAGCCAGAGATATCGGTGTCGGTCAGGCGAATTTTATACTGATCAGATAAGCGGGTAGCGAGTGGTAAATAAGACCAGTGCCATTTTTCTTCGTTGTAGCCATCGGGGCGACTAGGACCTTTGGGCGTGTAAGGTTGACAAAAGCCAAATTGCGCAGCATTAGCAACGAGCCAGTCATATTCTTTTTTTCCCTGTCCTTTTTCAAAATAGGAATTAACGAAAGCGTTCAGATCAATATCGGTTCCCCAATGGTGACGGGAGGTTCCTGGCATGGAGCTGTATTCCAGAATTTTTAGGGCACGTTGCATCGGGTCCTGAATCTTTTTAGCCGCGTTAATATTGCCTTCCAACAGGCGTTTGCCGTTCCATTTGCCTTCCCAGATTACTTTCTGAGCGGAGAAATTCCGGGTAGCCGATTTGATAATTAGTTTGATATCATCTTTTTTGGCAGCTTCGTACATGCGGATGAATGCGGCATAGGTTTCTTTGTGTAAAAGCTGACCGGGACGATCCGCGTACTGGATTTCAATTTCGGTAAAATCACTATCTTTTAATGGGTCAAATTTTCCCATCAGATGGGTAGTCGCAATCGAAGAATCCATTTTTATTTCCGTAGGAGAAGTATCCATCTTAGTAGTTTGATGATCAGGAGTAGTAATTGCAGTTTGTTTTACCACCGGTGACGGATCCGTTTCATCCGTCGGAGGTGAGGCCGTATTACAGGCCATTAAAAGTAGGAAGCAGCCGCAGCTGACTAGCGAAATAATTTTCACTATTTTATTTTTAGTATTCAAATTCTTTTTGTTTATAAGGAAAATCAAACAAGCACTTGTCTTTGATCATTTTTGCTACACGAGGTGGCACCATCTGCTCCCACCCCTCTTCGTCATCTTTTAACATTTTCAATACTTCTCTGGAAAAAATATGCAGGTGTTCCTGTTGGAATCCTTCTATGTCTACAATATGCTTAGAGTCCAGCAAATGTTTATACAAAAACTTAATCCCTTCCGGAATTGGTAAATTTTTAGCATTCATCAATTCTTCACTTCCTTCCTGCATGGTCGGGTAAATGTACATCTTCACTTTACGGGTAAATAACTCTCCAAAACTTGCCAGTAATCTTCCGTCTCTATTTTCAAAATACTTGGTACTGATCATTTCTAACAATTCCCGTACACCCAGCACCAATCCAAGGTTAGCTGGTTTGTAATCAGCCAGATAGCGAACCAGTTTATGGTGTTCCTCGCAGTTAGAGATCACCACCGTTTGATTGAGGGTACATAATAAATCAGCCCGATCCATAAAATCTTTTTCGTCTAATTCTCCATCAGACTTTAGATTATCCATCGTGATTTCTGTCAACACAAAAGCCTTATCCGGATCCGTTTCAGGTTCCTGAAAAAATTGATCCCGACTGGAGCGAATCATATCAATATTAACCAAGGTTGGAGGTCGGAAGCTACCCCGAACAACCAGCACATTCTTGCGGTATAAAAATTCGGAAGCATGTACCGAGCGACCATCCGGCCCAAACATCGCCACATCACTCAATCCGTGCTTGACCAACATCAGACACAACCACCGGTTGTCGACTTCCTCAAAATTGGGTCCGGACAAGCGTAGCATATCAATTGCTACCCGACCGTGCAACCCATCCATCAGCGACTGGATGAGCATTTCAGGATTTTCGTGATATTTATAACAAGCATAAATCAGATTGACCCCGAGGACTCCGATGGCCTGTTGCTGCAAGTGATTGTCATTATCCAGCATTTTTACGTGGAGTACAATTTCGTTCGGAAGTCCATTCGGCGAAAGCTGAAAACGTAATCCTAACCAACCGTCACCTTTAATCGTTTTGGTATAATTGATGGCAGCAATTGTATCTGCGAAGACGAAAAAGTTAGCGGTGGGGCGCTGATTTTCTAGTCGATCGATCATCAGATCATATTCATGGTCCAGCATTTTGTACAATCGAGACTCACAGACATAGCGTCCGCTGGCTTCCAATCCGTAAATTTTATCAGAATATACTTTATCGTAGGCGGAAATGGTTTTGGCGATCGTTCCCGCTGCGGCACCGACCTGAAAAAAGTAGCGCGCGACCTCCTGTCCGGCGCCGATTTCGGCAAAGGTGCCGTAGATATTGTCATCCAGATTAATTTCGAGCGCTTTTTGCTCCGTTTCGAGTGCCTGTAAAGCCATGATGGTTAGAATATTGGTTGGTACAAATTTAAGAAAAAAACAATGGAGTCGTTTGCCAGCCCTGGCCTAACGATTCTCCTTAAAAGGACGTAATTTTGTTAAAAGAGTTACAAAATTAAACTAGTGCCTCGGGCATAAATTAATTGAGTATATGGACTGGTTCTTTTAAATCTGCTCTGCGTTAGAAAATTCCTCATTATGCTACGGCATAACTCCGGATTTTCTGCCTTGATCAGCTGTAAAATTACTGCCTCCATAAACTCACTAACTTATTGCCCGAGGCACTAGGACTGTTCCACCAAGTGTGTCATTTGCTTCCTGCACCTTGTATTCCTAAATACAGTCCCCTTATTCATTTAATAATATAAGTATTCAGTGTCAGAGAAAAAGCAAGTCTTTATTGTGGGTGGTGGCGCTGCCGGTTTTTTTGCAGCGATTACCTGTGCCGAAGCCAATCCGGATTTATCCGTGACGATTTTGGAGCGGGGAAAGTCGGTATTGGAAAAAGTCAGAATCTCCGGGGGTGGTCGTTGTAATTTAACCCATGCCTGTTTTCAACCAAAGCCGCTTACTAAGTTTTATCCCAGAGGTGAAAAACCGCTATTGAGTCCTTTTTACCAGTTTCAGTGTAAGGATACGGTAGAATGGTTTGAAAGTCGTGGCGTTAAAACCAAGGTTGAGGCGGATGGTCGGATGTTTCCGGTAACGGATCGCTCCCAAACGGTGATTGACTGTTTGTTGGGTGCGGCGAAAAAAGCGGGTGTACGGGTGTTGACGAGTACGCGGGTGACGAAGATTGCACTGGCGACCGACGGCTCGGAACAGTGGATCGTTACAACCCCGACAGAAGATTACCGGGCGGATAAATTGATGTTGGCTACGGGTAGTAATCCAAAAATATGGGCGTTACTACAAGAGATTGGTCACCAAACGATTGCCCCGGTTCCATCCCTTTTCACTTTTAATATTAAGGACGAAAGAATAAAAGATTTGGCGGGATTATCCGTTCCAGATGCACTTGTGAAAGTTGCTGGAACCAAACTGGAAGCGAGTGGTCCGTTGTTAATTACACACTGGGGATTGAGTGGTCCGGGGGTGCTTAAATTATCCGCGTGGGGCGCACGAATTTTGAACGAAAAACAATATGATTTTGCTTTACAGGTCAACTGGCTTGGCAAGATAAACTATAACGAAGCAGCGCAACAGCTCGAAAAAGTCAAGGAGAAAAATCGATTGCGGTTGGTGGTAAAATATCCACAATTTGATTTGCCCCGACGTTTGTGGCAGCGAATGATCAGTGCAGCGGGGATTGAGGAAGATCGTAAATGGGCGGACCTGGCAAAGAAACAATTTAATAAACTGGTAACAGAGCTGACGCAAGGCACCTACGCGGTTAAAGGAAAAAGTACTTTTAAGGATGAGTTTGTGACTGCCGGAGGTGTTTTGTTAAAGGAAGTTGATTTTAAATCCTTTAAGAGTAAGCAGCTACCTAATTTATATTTTGCGGGGGAAGTATTGAATATTGATGCGGTGACGGGTGGGTTTAATTTTCAGGCGGCGTGGACGGGTGGATGGCTGGCGGGGAATGCGATGGCGGGGGTTGAGGGCTGACGATGGGCTTTTTTTATCTTCTAACTTGTTTGGCTTTCAGTGGGCGGACGATGGGCAGACAATTGGCTTTCTTCAATCGGTGAGGGCGGACGATGGGCTTTTTTCTCTTCTAGCGTATTTTGCTTTCGGTAGGCGGACGATGGGCTTTCCTTAATCGGTGAGGGGTGGGCGGCAGTTGGATGATTGAGGTTGTCATTTTCTTAAAGAATATTTTGTTTCGTAGAGAAGCAGAAGTGCAGAGACATTTAATGAGTATATCTTTTATTTTGAAAGTATTTTATCTCGTAGGACTTGTCCTGTACTTGTTTCGGGAGATGCTTTAACATGTTTAGCTTTAATAAATAATATCTCGTCTGACGTGTTTTGTCGCGCAAAGGGCGCAGAGAAACGCAGAGCGAGCGTATATACCTTTTAGCATGTTTTTTTTACATAAAAAATTATATATCAAATGGATAATAACAACAGGGATTCTTCCTTAAAGAATATACGGCCTGCGATACCGATGATTGTGGAAGAGGCGGCTACTTCGGTAGAGGAACGTTTTCAGAATACCTGTTTGCGGCCGATCTTGAAGTTTCAGCATGATTTGTTACTGGCTGTTTTTCGGAGTTATCTGGAACTGCGGAAGGGGAAATTTTATGCATTGTCTAAAACTAAAAGACTGGAATATATTGAGCACGCGATTCGTAAAGATTTGAGGTTTAAAAATTTATTGATTGGGATCATTGCGGGACAGTTTACGGTGGAGGAATGGGAGATTTATGATGCGCACGAACGGGAATTGAGAAAACGAGTGACGGGGTTGCTGGTGCAGCGGATTCAGGATGGGTACTCTTCAATCGGTGAGGGCGGACAATAGGCGGACGATGGGCTTTTTTTCTCTGCTGGCGTGTTTGGCTTTCGGTGGGCTTTTTTCCCTACTAACGTATTTGGCGGACAATGAGCGGACAATTGGCTTTCGTCAATTAGTGAGGGTTTCCGGTGGGCTTTTCTCTGGTGTGTAAAGGATAATAGTAGCAATTCTTTCGTGATCAAACGTTGACGCGCATTATTCATTATAAGATTCTTAATTATTCATTAACTATAAAGTGCTGGTTTTTATTTCTAAAGATGCTTAGATTGCAGTATGAAAAAAATGCGACTCTTATTTTTTCTGATGACTTTTTCGATGCTCGGTGTGGTAGATACTGTACGAGGTCAGGAGGTGTTGGATTGGGTGACCTTGGCGGATGTTAAATTTAAGAAGGAATATTCCGAGGAGTTGATGTTAGAATATGATGTAGCGACGTTTGGGGATTTGATTAAGGAGTTTGACGGCAAGGAAGTGCAGATAACGGGATATGTGATTGCATTGGATGCGTTGGGGGTGAGTTTTGTGTTGTCCCGAAATCCAAATGCGACCTGCTTTTTCTGTGGTGGCGGTGGACCGGAAACGATCGTGGATATTAAGGTAAAGCCTAAGGCGCTGAAGCGTTATAAGATGGACGAGCGTAAAACCTTTAAGGGAATTTTAAAAATGTATCCCGATAATTCGGGTAGTTTTATTTACCTGTTGACGGAAGCGGAGCCGATTTAAGATCAGACGGTCTCACCAAAATGCTCTTCCATTATTTTCAGTAATTCCTGTTTTTTGAGTGGTTTTTCGATAAAATCACGAACGACCTCGTCGTTTAGTTGTTTTATTTTATCCTTGTGAGAATCGGAGGTAGTTAAAAAGACAATGACTACTTCTGCTTTTTTAATGGCAGGTAACTGGTGATATTTTTCAAGAAATTCAAAGCCGCCCATAAGCGGCATATTAATGTCCAGAAAAATGAGGCTTGGGGTTGGGTACTCCCCCTCCCGAGTCGCTTTGAATTTACCTTTTTTGTGAAGATAATTCAGTGCTTCCTGTCCGTTCAGTGCAACATGTACTTCTTCGGCAATTCCGAGATCGTTAATTAGCTCTTCGTTTAAAAAGTTAGTAGTGGCATCATCATCTACCAACAGGATACATTTTATTTTTTTCATCAATCTTGTTTATTAGACTTAACTCTGTTTTGGTTGTTTCTTGGGAATGGTAAAGTATACCGTTGTTCCTTTTTTAGCTTTGGATGCTACCCAGATTTTTCCCTGATGATTTTCTATGATCCGCTTGCAACTGGCCAATCCAATACCCAAGCCCGCGTAATCTTTTTTATTGTGTAGTCTGGTAAAAACTTCAAATATCTTCTCCTGGTGTGCTTTAGCAATTCCAATACCATTGTCTTTCACAAAAAATTCCCAGTATTTTCCTTTATTCTCGTAGCCAATTTCAATAATTGGGTTTACCGTTTTTTTACGATATTTCAGACTATTACTAATCAGATTCTGAAAGAGCATACTCAACTGATTCTGATCACCCATTATTTTGGGTAATCTTTTGATGATAAACGCTGCGTTATTTTCGGCGATGTTGGTTGCTAGATCAGCAACGGCTTCTTTGACCAATTTGTTCGCATTAATCGGGTGATATTTTTGAATTTTACGACCAATTTCCGAATGAATGAGTAATCCACTGGTTACCTTTTGCATTCGATTAGAAGCCTGCTCGATAAATTCGATGTATTGATTTGCATTTTTATCCAGTGCAGGACCATGTTTTTCTTTTAATCGTTCGGTAACACTGGTGATGGTCCGTAGCGGTTCTTTGAGATCATGGGATGCCAAATAAGCAAACCGTTCCAGTTCCTGATTGAGGATACGCATCTCGTTTTCCGCCTTTTTCCGTTTCTCCACATCTACCATGACACAGAGGTAGAGTTCTTCTCCCAAAATGATCGTTTTAGTGATATTCACGTCCACCCATTTAAGACTTTTATCCTTACAAATGTACCGCTTATCAAATCGCATATACGGAATTTCATCATTTTTCAATTTTTGAAACATTTCCAGACTCAGATCTATTTCCTCTTTGTAGGTAATTTCTACGAATTTTTTACCAATCAGATCTTTGGGGCTGTAACCCAGAATTCTCTTGACCCCTTTAGAAACACTGACAATAACCCCTTTTTTGTTTGATAGCGTAATTCCGGTAAGGGCGTTATTATGGATGGCATCGAGTCTGGCTTTCTGTTCTTCGATATCATCCAGCAATTGTCGTTTTTCATTAATATCAAATAAAATACCGACTACTTTGATCGGCTTACCATTGCTATCCCTTTGAGCCTGCAGATTTATTCTAAACCAACAATATTCTTTTTTGTGCGTTTTCAACTTTAATTCCATTTCGAATGGCTTCTCTTCCTCCAGGTGCAACTTCATATTCTCCTGAAATGCTTCGATGAAATCAGGATGTATCAAGTTTAGCAAAGCACCGTAAGAAGCCTTCATTTTTTTAGGACTATAACTCAGTAGTTTATAAAACTCGGGAGACCACCAGGCATCATCTCTGGACAGATCACTCCATTCCCACAACGCCGCACCCGTACCCTGTACGGCGAGTCTGGCCCGTTCCTGATTGATCAGAATTTGTTCCTCCATTCCCTTGATTGCGGTAATTTCCTGATTGACGCCCAAAATAGAACTGACCTGATTTTTTGCCCCACGGGAGTGCACTTTATCGGTCGTTCGCATCCAGATAAACTTCCGCGTTTTATGATGGATGATTCGGTATTCTAACGTGGTTGACTCTTTACCTTTAATCTTTAGAACTATTCGTTGGTAATAGTCCATCACCCGGGCGTAATCATCCGGATGAATAATGCTACCCAGTAAATTAGGCTGCATAGTGGCAGCTTCTGTTTTAGAATAACCAGCCGTTTCCCATAAAGACTTGGTCGTAAAAATAGTCTCCTGTTTTTTAACGTCATAGACGTAGATCGCTACCGGAGAATTTTGGGTCAGGTGAGCAATGTACTGGTTCAGTTTTGCTTTTTCATTGATGGTTTCTTTTAATTCATTGATATTAATAAAGTTGACTACCACTCCCGCAATGATATTACTTTGAGTTTGGTAGGGAAATATTTGCAGCAAAAACCAGGTACCCTTATTATTTTGAAATTCCAATCTAAAGGGAGACAGCGTCTTGAGTACCTCCCTGGCATATTTTACCAGCTTTTCGCCTCCCATACTCCCGGAAAAATGGTCGACAGATCTTCCCACGTCGCTATCCAAAAGCTGGAAATGTTCTTTGATGGCAGGTGTAAATTTTCGAATATTAAAATCCCGATCCAGGAAGATGGTTGCAATATTGGTGTTGACCATCAGATTTTCAATATCCGAATTAACTTCTAATAACTGGACATTTTTTTCCTGCAATTCGGCGTTGACAGTGTGGAGTTCTTCGTTCAGCGATTGTAACTCTTCGTTGGTACTTTGTAGTTCTTCGTTGGAAGCCAGCAGTTCTTCGTTGGTGGCCTGCATCTCTTCGTTAGAGGTCTCAAGTTCCTCGATGGTTGCTTGTAAATTTTCTCTGGTTTCGTTGAGTGCATCTCTCAGTTCTTCCACTTCTTCGTGATTGATAGTAGAGGTTGGCAACTCGAATTTCTCCTCCTCTGTTTCGGTCAGTGTCCGTTGAGATTTTTCAATAATTGTAATTAAAAAGCTACGGTAACTGTTTCCATCCAAAGGAAGCACCTTTATAATGAGCCGAAGCTTTTTGACATTTTTATCCTTTAATATCTGGACATTTTTATAAACAGGTTCCGATTCATCCTTGATCAATTTTCTAATGGCCATGGTGACGGGAATCACTAATTCCTCTGGTAATAATTTTAACAAATTATTGGTGAATCCTTCGTCCGGAATAGATAAATAATTTTTAAACTTACCAGAAGTATAAAGTACCTCAAAATGCTCATCTATACAAACACAAGCAGCCTCCATTTCCTGCATCAATTCCCGGTTAATCGCTTTGATCGCTTTATCTTCAATATTTACTGACTTCCGGGAACGTCTGGCAATACCCGGCAGCTTATTATCAACCCGCCATAAATTCGATTCAATATTGATCATTTTGGTTGGCAAAACGTTGCGGTAAATTTTCCATTTTGCACTTACATCGTTGAAATTTTTGCTAATTGCACCAAGACTTTCGGAACTACCCATGAACAGATAACCGTTTTGATTAAGCGCATAATGTAAGCTGGCAAGTATTTTATTTTGCACCGAATTGTCGATATAAATGAGCATATTCCGACAGCTGATCAAGTCCATTTTGTTGAAGGGAGGATGTTGAAGAACATCATGTTTAGAAAAGATAATATTTTTCCGGATAGCAGGCTGAATATGAAATTTATTATCTTTACGAATAAAGTAAGTCGCCAAATGATCGGGAGATATATCGGTGGCGATATTTTCGGCATACTGTCCTTTGGTCGCAATTTCGATCGATTTACCATCAATGTCGGTAGCAAATATTTTGTATTTTATATTGTACTTCTTTTTAGTGATATATTCATCAAAAAGGATGGCCAAAGAATAAGCCTCTTCTCCCGTAGAACAGGCAACGACCCAAATTTTTATTGGTTGATTTTTAGAACGTTTTTCTTCTACGATATCCGGGATAACCTGATTTCTCATAATTTGGTAAGCCCCTGAATCTCTGAAAAATTTAGTGACGCCAATCAAAAATTCGTCTACCAGGATATGTTTCTCATCGGGGTTTTCATACAAATAATCAATATAACGCTCTACCGAATCACACTTGGTAATATTCATTCTCTTGGCGGTACGACGTAGTAAAGTTGGTTTTTTGTAAGAAAAAAAATCGTAGTTGGTGCGGTTTTTCAGAATTTTCAGAATACGGTCTATAGATTCCAGATTTTTTCCGAGATCTACGCCAGTAATTGTTCTGGCAAATTGAGGGTGCGAGACAAACTGGATCAGTTCGTCCGGCATTTCTGCTGCCGTCAGAATAAAATCGGCCAGTCCACCACTGATCGCGCTGTGAGGCATACCGTCAAAACGAGCATCCTCCGGATTTTGAATAAGCATGGTTCCGCCTACCTCTTTGATGGATCTTCCTCCTTTAGTTCCATCCGAACCAGTACCAGAAAGGATAATTCCGATGGCTCGGTCTTTCTGCTCGACGGCCAGTGAATGAAAAAAGATATCAATCGAAAAATTCATCGTCGCGCTGGACGGACGGTTAATCAGATGAATTTTGCCCTTACTGATTGTTAGATTTTTGCTACCGGGTATCAGGTAGATATGGTCAGATTTCACTTCCTGTTTATCCTTTGCTTCTCTGACCTCCATGTTGGTATGACGAGATAGTAATTCCGGCATCAGACTTTTATAATCGGGCGAGAGGTGCTGGACAATAATAAATGCCAGTCCCGTATCGCTGGGACAATTTCTAAAAAACGTTTCGAGGGCTTCCAGACCACCCGCCGAAGTACCTATTCCAACGATATAAAAGGAAGATTCTTTTTCCTGTGCGGGAAAAATTTCCGGTATCACCTTTCGATTAACGAGCGCTTTACTTTTTTTTATTTTTGAAGATTTTCGTTTGTTCTTGTTCTTTTGCTCCGCCATTGTTTACTGAAAATTTATAGAATAAAGTGTGCGTTTTTGTCCTGTTTGATTACTTTTTCCAAGCTCATATGAACTAAATTAGTTATCTTTGGAAAGGTACTATTTTTTTTCTAAAAATCACATATACTACATAGATAATGCATACCCAAAATCATCACGCTTTACTTGAGACATTTCAGGTATTACTTAACGTTGACGTTCCGGAAGGGGGTAAAGCAATCATAGATGTAAATGGAACTATTTTATGGGCAAACGACCGTAGCTTGGTTTTTTCACTAAATAAGGGTGCTCTTTTATCCGGTATATTTCCTGAAATTAAGCGGGAAGTTTCTCCTGAAGCTCTGAAACAGTCCATTATTAATAACAAAAGTATTCGTCACAATGTACTATTTGCCGAACGAGGAGAAGATTATTGGTTTCAGTTGACGATTAGCCCACTAGCTGGAGAAGCAGATCTTTTGTTTTTAGTTGAGTTCGCGGATATCACCGATTATAAATCCGCCGTAGCCACTGCAAAAAAACAGCGTCAACGGATGGAAAATGAGATATTACTCAGGACCAAAGAGATCGTACAAACCGACTTATTTGTAAAAGACCACGGTGGTTATATAGGTAATTTTATGCGCGGTCTACGGCACGATTTGCTCTCGCCAGTTGCCCAATTAAAGGATATTATCGAATATAACAGAGAAACAA
>CALLPK010000021.1 GCA_938015415.1 uncultured Saprospiraceae bacterium | reverse complement strand
TACCTTTCGCTGGTAATATTCCTGCCAGCGTAAGGCCGGAAAAAATTGTCCCGTCTCCAGCAAATCTCTGGTCTCGTAAGCACGCAGAT
Source organism: uncultured Saprospiraceae bacterium (assembly GCA_938015415.1). GTDB lineage: Bacteria > Bacteroidota > Bacteroidia > Chitinophagales > Saprospiraceae > JALZUU01. Next base: position 11,041 of record CALLPK010000021.1, on the reverse strand, counting down.
AGTTGCCAACGCTCCAGTTGAGTATCCAGAGCAGCAAACTATACACCAGCACTTGCAAGATAAAAGAACGCATTTTTTTAAAATTGAAAATAAATAAAAACGGATGGATTTTTGGGTGCTAATAATAAAATCGCCAGTGCCGTGGTTAAATAGATAATGCCCCGACCGGGTTTATTTAAAATATTTTTTGCAAATTGAAAGCCGTGTTCTTTGGTTCTTTGTACCCATTCTACCAAGATCAAAATAAGAATTCCTAAAATTAAGATCATATTTTTTTGCACCGGACGTAGCGAAAAATCAAGGTTTGTCATCATTCTAAATAAATAATCAAATGCTTGTCCAACCGATTCCGCGCGAAAAAATATCCAGGCGATCACCACCAAAATAAAAGTGATAGCGATATTAATAAATTCTTTGAGGGTTGGTAAATATTTTCCTGTCGCAACCGTGTTCAGATGTCGTCGGTTCTTTCCCCTGAGTATTCCGGGTAAGAAATAGAGGGCGTGTAATCCTCCCCAAACGATATAGGTCCAGTTGGCACCATGCCAAAATCCACTGACTAAAAAAATAGCCGTTACATTAAACACCAACCGGGCTTTACGGTCTACCCGACTACCACCCAAGGGAATATACAGATAATCCCGAAACCAGGTAGATAAGGAAATATGCCATCTTCGCCAAAACTCCGCAATGTCTCTGGAAAAATAGGGAAACGCAAAATTGCGCATCAAATTAAATCCAAAAAGCCGGGCGGTTCCAATCGCAATATCCGAGTAGCCCGAAAAATCGCAGTAAATCTGAATCGCAAAAAAGAAAGCACCGAGCGCCAGACTAACGGTACCCAACTCCCCATAATTTGCAAAAGTAGTATCAACAAACACCGCACAGTTATCCGCAATCACCACTTTTTTAAATAGTCCCCACAAAATTTGCTGCATCCCGTCCCGCGCCTGATCGTAGCTGAATTTTCGAGATTTCGTAAACTGCGGAATCAACTGAGAGGCCCGCTCAATCGGACCGGCCACCAACTGCGGAAAGAAACTGACATAAGCAAAAAAGGGAATCCAGTCGTCTACTGGTTTTATTTTTTTTCGAAAAACATCAATGGTATAACTCAGGGTCTGAAAAGTATAAAAGCTGATACCGACCGGTAAAATTATCTTTAACGTACCGAAATCCAAATGAACACCAACATTCGAAAAAGCGGTAATCAATTCACTAACAAAAAAATTATAATATTTAAAAACACCTAACAGTCCGAGGTTACTGACCAAAGAAACAATCAATAATCTTTTCCGAAATTTTGGGATTTCCGTCCTTGACATTTGGCGGGCGACCAAAAAATCTACCACCGAACTAAAAACCAATAAAGATAAAAAACGGTAATCCCACCAGCCGTAAAATAAATAACTCACCGCCAGTAAAAAAAGATTTTGCCATTTTAAGCGCGTTAAGACCAACCAGTAAAGCAGAAAAACTACCGGTAAAAATATCGCATACTCAAACGAATTAAATAGCATGTTTTTTATTTAATAGGTCAGAACTTTGCTATAAGTCAGCGGAAGCTTGGCCAGTAGACTGGCGATTTCTTTGCCGGAGTTTCCATCTCCGTATATTTTATCGCCAACGTGACGACCATGGGATATTTGTTGTTGGATTCCCTTAAGAATTGCCTTCCGGTCGTAAGCAATATCCAACACGTTTGCTCCACGTTCGCGACCAGATTGTCGTCCACCGATATTGACTACTGGCACCCCCATAAAAGAGCATTCCCGAATGCCAACGCTCGAATTCCCGATCAGGCACTGACTGTGGTATAACAACTTCAGAAAATCACGGGGCTTCATATTTTTAAAAAAATGTACGTGCTCCAAATCATAGTTTTCTCTAAATGCCCGGATACCGTTCGAGGTGCCGTCCGACCCCGCATCTACGTTTGGCCAAAACCAAAAAGTCGGAAGGGCCAGTTCTTTGATAGCGTGTAAAGTCTCCTCCACGTTCGTGCGCGAAGCCTGATATTCGGTGGTCACGGGGTGCTGCATGACGACACAGTACCCATTGATGATATCGGGCTGCGCTCCTACTCCACCGTATTTTTCGTAAGGATCAAAATCCAGCGTTGGATCCATCAACATTTCTTTAGCCAGATCAATCGACGGACATCCTGTTAAAAAAACTTTCTCTTCTTCCTCTCCCAGGCGCACTACCCGTTCGCGCGCCTTGGCCGAAGCAACGAAATGCAGATCAGATAATTTGGTGATGGCATGCCTCACTTTTTCGTCGATATTTCCGGTGATTTCTCCTCCCTGTATGTGCACGAGCGGGATGTTCATGTAGGCCGCCGCGATCGCCGTGGACATGGTCTCGTAGCGATCGGCCACGGTGACGACCGCGTCGGGCTGAATATTTTCGAAGACGTTGGACAACTCAATAATTCCCAATCCGGTGGTTTTGGATTGAGCGGCGAGGCTGCCACCTTCCAGGACATTATATACTTTTGCTTTTATTTCAAAGCCGTCTTCTAACATTACATTGGCAGCCGTTCCATATCGACCTAAGAGCGCAGAAGCTGCAACGACCAACTGCAATTCCAGTTCGGGATGCTCACGAATCGCCTGTAAGGCAGACTTTATCCGGCTATAACTTGGTCGCGCCGTTACCACCACACATATTTTTCTCTTTGCCATGTTATACTAAATCTGTTGTCTGCAAAAAATCGTATTTTCTTTTATCTACTTTAAGTTCTCGTCCCAAAACCTTCCGAAAATCATTGGCCGATACGCCCTGATTGGCCGGTTTTTTAGCTTCCAGATCGTCAAATTTTAAACGATGTCCTTTCGGCAAATCCTTATTTACCGCGAGCGTTTTTTCAAAAATTTGCTTAAGCGATTCGTAAGGTTTTAAATCGGTTTTATCTACGGGATGATGCAGCATATTTTCTACCAATCGAACGTCCGAAACCAATTGGGTAACTTCGTCAATAGTCAAACTGGACGAAGCATCCGGTCCAAACATTCTACGATCAAAGATAGCGTGAAACTCTAATAGTTCTGCGCCGAGCGCCACGGCGGCGATGGAAGTTGCGGTTCTGGCAGTATGTTCCGACAATCCAATTTTATGATTTGGGTATCGTTTTTTAAGCTCGGTAATTACGTTCAGTCCGACCCGTTCCGGAGGCGTAGGATAACTGGTGGTACATTGCAAAATGCTGAGTTCGTTTCCGAACGCATTGATAAAATTAACCGTAGCATCCAGCTCCTCGTAAGAGCTCATCCCGGAAGACAGGATAATTGGTTTACCCGTTTTGGCAATTTTTTCCAGCATCAAAAAATTGGTTACTTCGCCCGAACCGATTTTATAGCGCTGTACGCCAACGGCTTCCAACAAATCTACCGCTGCTTGTGAAAAAGGAGAAGACATAAATTCTATTGCCTTTTCGTCGCAGTGTTTTTTTATACCGATCCACTGTTCTTTCGAAAAAGACATCCGTTGCCAGTAATCAAATCGGGTTTTGTCTTCGTAAGAAAAGTTAATTCGAAAAGGTTCGGCAGCACTGCTCTCCGCTTCGGCGATGTGCGTTTGAAATTTAATTGCGTTGGCGCCGGTAGCCGCAATCGCATCAATGTAGGAATGTAATATTCCCAGACTTCCTTCGTGGGCTTGTCCGATTTCAACAATAATATCTACTCCGTTATTTTTAGTCTTCATCTACGTAATATTCCTGATTATAGCCATATTGGTAAGCGCCGTAACCGTAGCCCTTTCCTTGTTTCACTCCGTTAAAAATAATGCTGGCGCGTTCTAATTCTTTATTTTGATACATCATATCCAGGTGTTTCACCATTCCTTTGTGCGTATATTTGTGGCGTACGACCACAAGGATATTATCGACCTTGTCTCTCAAAAGTAAGGCATCAGAAACCAATCCGATGGGCGGTGTATCAATTAAGATATAGTCGTACTGCTGCGCTAATTCCTGGAGCAGGATTTCCATTTTTTTGGATAGAATAAGTTCTGCGGGGTTAGGTGGAACCGGACCACTGGTGATATAATGCAGGTTAGGAACTGCTGCGTAAATTTTCACAATCTCAGCAATAGAATTCTGGCCAATCAAATAATTGGTAATTCCTTTTCCTTCATCATCGTCATCCATATACAACCCCATCTTTGGCTTTCGCAAATCAAGTCCTAAGACCACTACTTTTTTATCCGACAATGCCAGCGTAACCCCCAGATTGATGGTAATAAAAGTTTTTCCTTCCCCTGAAATAGAAGAAGTAAACAGGATCGTTTGTTGTTTTTTATTATGATTTAAAAAATTAAGATTGGTCCGTAAAAGCCGGAACATTTCGTTGATGGCGGAACGATTTCCTTGTTTGACGATAATATTTTCCTTCCCTTTTTTCAGGGCGATTCGTCCGAGTATAGGAATGCTCGTAATCTGCTTGATGGTTTCTTCGGAATCAATTTTATTTTCAAAAAAGTTTAAGATAATCACAATCAAAAATGGAATAATCAGACCGAGTATACCACTAAACATGGTCACCATTTTCCGGTTAGGATAGATTGCCCCCTTCGATAACCTGGCACGGTCGATGGTCCGGGTTTTTGCGGTAGTAACGGCTTCGGAAAGCGCGGTCTCTTCTCTTTTCTGTAATAAATAAACGAAGAGATTTTCTTTGACTACCTGTGTCCGCATTTTTTCCACCAACTTCTTTTCGATGCCGGGAATACTACTCATGCTACCTTTGAGTGACGCAATATTTTTTTCTATTTCAGCAATAGGAATTTGGATATCCTTTTTTAGATTTTGAATAGTTTCCAGGATGAGCGATTGTAAGTCAATTATTTGATTTTCCAAATCCACACGCACGGGGTTTTTGGCAGAAGCCGTCTTGGCAATTTGTTTATTTTGTAAAACCAAAGTATTGTATTGATTGACAAAACCGGAAAGCACCGGGTTCTGTGCCATCAGGTTGGCAGGTATCAACTCAAAACCCTGCTGATCTTTTTGCAGAAAACCCTCCAGAGAAGTCAGCATATTTTTTTGAATCTCAAATTCAGAAATACGCTGAATGGCAGAACGGATTTCACCCAACGTATAATTCATACTGGTAGAAGCATTGTCGCTGATGATCTCGTTGGCGCTTTTATAGCGCTGAATACCGCCCTCTACCGAATCCAGCTCCCCCACCAAACTAGCGACCCGAAAATCAATAAAATCCAGGGTGTTTCTTAAGACTTTATTTTCATCCTTGATCTCTTCTTCATTATAAACATCAATCAGCGTATTGATAATATCTCTCGCTTTTTCTGGTACCGGATCTACTTTTCTTATTTCCAGAATACTGGAAGAACTATGACTACCGACCCGTTCAACACTCAAACCCGACTTACTTTTTTTAGCACTAGCTTCTGTATTTAAAAGAATAATCCGATAGGTCCCTTCCAAAACCGCAACAGTGGGACTCAATGATATTGAAAAACGGCCCGCCGGAGTCTCAAACCATTCTCCATACTGGTGACGAGTACCTGGATCTTCTTCGTTTTTTTTAAAAATAAAAGATTCGTAACCTTCCTGTTCCAGCAAAAAATTACCTCCGTAACCATTTTTACTTTTAAGTTCAAAAGAATCTACAATAAAGGGAGAATTTAAATAAAGTTCGGTTTCTTTCAACTGGCCAATCCTGTAATAATATACCTGTAAATTTAACCGCTCTACTACTTTCTCCATCAAAGTCAGCGATTTAAGAATTTGAATCTCGTTATCCATTGCTTTCCCACCGCCCGATAAATTATCGGCCAGAATACTTTGCTCTGAAATTCCTCCACTGTCCCCCGCATCTTTGATCAGTAGCACCGCACGGGAGGAGTACTGAAAAGTGGAATACCGTAAATAAAAGCGACCAGTCGCGATGGCCGCTGCGAAGCATAACAAAAACAACCACCAAAAAGAAAGTAATTTTCGTAGAAACTTTTGCAAGTCAATTACGATCGCTTCTTTAGAATTGGCACTCGAACTTATTTGCTGATTTATATTTTCCAAATTTTTGATTTATAATCTTCTTAACGAAACTATCAGTAACACTACCGAAACGGCCGCACCTACCCAAGGCAAGAATCGGGACGCCGGATCTCTTACGGTAGTAACAATCGTTTTATTGGGTTTGACATACAGCACATCGTTTTGCTGTAAATAGAAATAGGGCGAATTGAACAGATCGGGCGAACTAAAATCAATATACCCAAAACTACGCATCCCATCCTCTTCCCGAATGATTAAAATGCTATCTCTCGCAGAATAATTGGTAAAATCTCCCGCCAGGGTGATTGCGTCAATTACGGTCAGTCGTTCGTTGTTCACCATAAAAGTTCCTGGACTCCTAACTTCTCCGTTGACATTGACCTGGAAGTTAGTCAGCCGAACCTGAACGATCGGATCTTCCTCAAAATAAGGAGCCAGCGATTCAATAATTTTTGTTTTGACCGCTTCGATTTCCAGGCCTTGTAACTTAATTTTACCTACGGTTGGAAAATCAATATAGCCCTTGCTATTGACCAGATATCCCCCATCTTCACTCGCCAAATTAAAAGGCTCAGCGGAAATCGGATTGGTACTCAAGACCCGAATGGCTAAAATATCATTGGCCTGCACCGTAATAGGCTGATAGTTATTGATCACCTGTGATTCTGTTGGAATCGAAGGTGGCTGGCTATAATTCAGCAATCCCTGATAAGAAGTACAACTCAACAAACTACTCACGACCACTCCTAAAATTAAATAAAAAACAACCCTCATATTTTTTCCTTTGCGATAAATTTTTCAATAATAGATATTGCTATTTTCTCTTTTTTATAGTTTGAATAATGCTGATGCATTGCTGCCATTTTCATCCGGTATTTTTGATTACTAAGAATCGATTCGATTTTATTTCGAATGGTCAGGGCATCATCCTGATCCTTATCGGCCATCATTCCGAGCTGATGATAAGCCACTCTGGCGGCACATCCATTTTGATCTGAGCGCTTACCTGAATACACCAACATCGGAACCTGAAAATGGATACACTCGTTAATCGTATGAATTCCGCCGTGGTTGACGGAGCAATCGGCTATTTTCAAAATTTTCAACTGTGGTACCCTGGTAAATGCAAATACATTTTCGGGTAATTCCGCAAGATAGTTTTTATCTCGCAAAGCACCTATACTGAGTACCAGCATCCAGTTTAACTGATCCTTTACCGCGGTAATTATTTTCTTAATAAAACCTATATCTCCTTTAGAAAGCGTGCTGACAGAGCAATAAATTAACGTCGCTTGCCTGGCTTTTTTATATTTTAATACGGCGGATAATTTTTCCGCTTCTGAAATTTCCAGCGGCGGCGCTACTCTATTTTCCCGTACCATGGCTCCTACGTAATATAAATCCGGTCGAACCTCATGCGGAAATTCCAACTCCTGCATCGTCATACTAAGCACTGGTAACGTAGCGTAAGTAAATGGTCCGGGCCAATAATTATCGGATATCATCCGCAATGGAAATTTTTCCTGCTGCGCTAGTGCCAGAAGGCTGCTTCGACGATCCGTTCCACCGCTCATCCACTTTTTTTTCGCAAAGATAAACCATCTTTTCAATTTTATCCATTGCCACGAAATAGCCAAGCCCACCGGATGTCCACGCCAGCCCTGCCCAGGGATCGTATCCGTTAACAAATAAGGTAAGCCCTTTCTATTCCATAACGAAAACCACTGACTTAGTAATACCATCGGTATCTTTTTACCGTAGGTTTTAAAAATATATTCGTGCAATTCTACGTCAATCAGTAGTAAATCTGGTTGAATTTCCCCCAGAAAATTGGAAAATACGGTTGGGTTTATTTTATCTAATGCTACCGCTTGTCGCTTTGTGGCATGTTGATACTTGTATTTTAACCGAGCCAATTTTTTAAACTTTCCGCTAATAACAGGCAGTTCTGGTTCTGCCGTCAAATTAATTTCAGGTAACTGAAAAAAAGTAATTCCCTGCGCTACTACCTGTTCCTCGACCTGACGCGGCGAAGCGTAGATGACCACGTGTCCCGCTTTTTCTAACTGGTCCACTAATTCAAAACTGGCATTTAAAATCCCCGTTAATCCCGTGGTGACACAAATAATTTTTGCCATTATCAGGAATCAGATTGTTCCAATTCCGCCAGTAATTTCCGGATGATATCTTCTACATATTCGGCCAGTTGCGCAATGGTATTTTTTTGAAAAATAATATTAATGGGTAAGTTGAGTTCTGCCGCTTCGTTGATCCGAATGACCACGCGAATCGCCGTCAGAGAGTCTCCCCCCAATTCAATAAAATGATCATGGATACCTATTTTTTCTATCTGCATTACTTCCGACCATATTCCGTGAATCAATTCTTGAATTTCAGTCTGTGGGGCCACGTATTGTTTCTCAATTTTTTCCCGATTTAAATCCGGAACAGGAAGTGCATTCCGATCAAGTTTACCATTGGTGTTCAATGGTAATTCCGGTAAAGGAATAAAAATGGCAGGGACCATATATTCCGGTAATTTTGTGCGTAAATAATTTTGTATAACCGTTTCTGATACCATTTTCTCAGCAACTACATACGCAACTAATCGTTTACTCGACCTCTGGTGCTGGTGAACCATAACGATTGCTTGCTGAATCCCGGCTACCTCTTTGATCACCATGGCAATTTCTTCCAGTTCGACTCTAAAGCCCCGGATTTTCACCTGTTGATCTATCCGGCCTAAAAACTCAATATTCCCATTTGGCAACCAGCGCGCCAGATCTCCGGTTTTATACATTCTTCCATAAGCTCCTTTTCCGGTAGGGTTAGAAACGAATTTCTCTGCCGTTAGCTCCGAGCGACCGTGATACCCCCGGGCAACTTGTATCCCCGCAATATGTAATTGTCCTGGCAAACCAATTGGCATTTGTTGTAGCTGATCATCAAGTATCAACAATTTTACGTTTGCAATCGGTTTTCCGATGGGAACAATATTTTTTTTATTAAATTTATCCGGAGCTTCCCAAACGGTTACTTCAATGCCCGCTTCGGTTGGTCCATATAAATTATGCAGTTTGACATGTGGTAGTTTTTTTTGTAAACTGACTACCTGTGAGGGCAATAGCGCTTCTCCGCTACAAAATATTCGACCAAGTCCCGGACAATCTCCCACAGAGAGGGAGAGTAAAAACACTTCCAGCATCGGAGGTACAAAGTGTATGGTCGTAATCTTTTCTGTTTCGATTACCCGCTTCAAATAATCACTATCCTTGTGCCCTCCGGGTTCGGCAAAAACCAGTTTTACACCCGTAATTAACGGCCAGAATAATTCCCAAACCGAAACATCGAAACAGAAGGTAGTTTTTTGTAAAATGATGTCATTTTCTGGATTTAGTGCATAGTGATTACGTCCCCAGCGTAATCGATTGAGCGGCCCTTCATGCTGATTCATCACCCCTTTTGGCCGTCCGGTAGAACCGGAAGTATAAATTACGTAAATCAGGTCTTGCGGATTTACAATAATCTCTGGTGCAATCATTGAAAAATTAAGAAACGCAGAATCAGGATCGTCTAAAATGATAGATTCTACTTTATCGGCAGCAGAAAAAAGCAAAGCATTTTTCTTATCAGAAATAACAAATCTTGTTTGGGCATCCGTGAGAATATAATTAATTCTATCCTCCGGATAGGCCGGATCAATCGGCACATACGCTGCACCCGCTTTTAGAATACCGAGTAAACCCAGCATCATATTGAGGGAACGATCCAGACAGATGGCAACTAGTTCTTCGGATTGAACACCTTTATTTTGCAGGTAGTTGGCCAGTTGATTGGATTTTTGATCAAGGGTCTCGTAACTCCAGCTTTCCTCTTTAAAAGCAATTGCTATTTTATCTGGCGTTCGTAAAACCTGCTCCGCAAATAAATCAAGGATGGTTTCATCCTTTGGAAAATCAACCGACGTATCATTAAAACTGGTGAGGATTTTTTCTTCAACAGATCCCAGTGCGGTAATTGCTTGAAAACGATCCAGTAAAAATAAATCCAGTAACTCCATAAACTGGGTGGGTAATAGTGATCGCGTAGCCTCGTCAAATACCGTAGTATTCATATCAAAGCTCAGGTCAATTGCTCCAGCAGCATCAAAATCGTAAATCTGCATTCGTAAATGATGCCCTGGATCTGCGTACCCGGAATGAATCCATTGGGAAGTTACGGGTTGTCCACTAAAATCTCCAAAGGAGGCATTGATATAATTGAGAATTACATTGTAACTTTTGTTTAATTCAGGGGTACTAATTCCCCCTTGCGCATACCGCAAAAACTCATTGGTTTCGTTGCGTACTTTTTGAAAAAGGGTACTAAAGGTATCAATGGCAGAAAGTTCGGCTAGCAATGGAAAGACTTTGATAAACATTCCCGCTGTCTTTTTAAAATCACCCGTAGATCGATTGTGAGCGGGTGTACCAATAGCCAGTTTTTCCTGGCCCGTTATTCGATAAACCAGTGTAAACAGTAAGGTAGAAAAAATATTGAAAAGGGTTAGATCTTGTGTCCATCCACGAAGGTCTGTTTCTTTGGTTAGCTCCCGTAAACGATCCGCCGTTGCTTTATCCAATCGTACAGTCCTTCTTTCTGAACGGCTTTCTAACTGACTATTTGGCTGACCAAAAAAGATCGGTGGCGGAGGTAGTTTTTTTGCTTTATCCTGCCAATAAGCAGACGCCTGGCTCTGCGCATTTTCTACTTTTTCTTTCAGCGTAAATTGAATATACTTTTTGTATGCTGGCGGAGCAGGAGCTGCGAGATTAGTTGAATTATCAGCAAGCAAATATTCATAAAAACCAGATAAAATCCGATACTGTACGGTTATTCCCCAGGCATCTGTAATCAGGTGATGTTGGTTGAGGTACCAAATAAAATGGTCTGATTTTAATTTAATTAAGATACTATCAAAAGAAGATTCAGTAATGTCAAACTGCTGTTGACTTCGCGTTTTCAACCATTCACTTA
>CALLPK010000020.1 GCA_938015415.1 uncultured Saprospiraceae bacterium | reverse complement strand
ACTTTACTTTTGCTATTTTTTCGCTTAGAAGCCTCCTCATTATCCATAAAAGCTCTTAAATCAGAGTTTCTTAGATTTTTACGTAAATTCGAAAAAATAGAAAAGGCTGTCTCAGATTTTAATCTAATGAGACAGCCTCTTTAAGTGAAATAAGTAGGCGAACCTACTTGCATCTGTTGGAAGTTATTTATTTTTTAATACCGTCGTTGGTGCTTCTTCTGCGGTATCTGCCTCAATTCTAACCACTTTTACTTCTACTCGGCGATTTTGCTGGCGTAGGGCTTCTGAGGAGTTATCGTTAAGTGGCTGGCTGTCGCCAAAACCTTCTGCGATTATTCGGTTTTTGGTAATTCCTCCCTTTGTGATTAAGTGCCTTTTGATTACTTCTGCTCTTTCCTGGGATAATCTTTTTAATGAATTTTTGCTACCCTGATTATCGGTATGTCCTTCGATGGAGATAACCAGTGATTTGTTTTGGGTTAAGATTTCACTTAAATAAGCAAGCTCTTCGAAAGATTCGGGTAAAATAATAGCAGTACTCTTTTTAAAATAGAGCGTATTTAAGTCAATCTTTGTTCCTTCTTCGAGCGGCTTGAGTGCTAGATCAATATGAAATTCTTTAAAGTAAATATCACTTTTTTTGAAATTAAGGGTTTTTCGATCACTCTGATAACCTGGCTTTTGTGCGAGTATCTGAAAGGTTTTTCCCATTGGAACATCAATTTCGTAATATCCATCTGTACTGACAAAGGTGCTTTGATAAATGCCGCTTTCTTTAGAGCGGAGTAATACGGTGGCGTCCTGTGTCTTTCTTTTAGAATCTTCCAGAATATTACCTACGACTCTCACCTCTTCGGAAATCGGTGGTGCAATACTTACGCGAAAAATATCGCTGGATCCATTACGGTCAGAGGAGAAATAAAGATATCCGGAGGTCCGGTTAAAACAAGGAAAACCTTCGTTAGCTGAGGTATTAATCGGAGATAAAAATCGTTTTGGAGACGTCCAGTGAGTCCAACTATCATCCAACCGATAGACCATAAACAAATCATATCCACCCATTACATTCTGGCGGTTGGAGGAGAAAAACATTGTTCTCCCATCACTTGATAAAAAAGGTGCTTTTTCGTGCGATTGTGAATTAACCGCAGCACCCAGATGGATAGGTTTACCAAATGAATTTTCTCCCGTTCGGAAAGCGACGAATAAATCATTACCACCGTAGGCATCCCGGTGATCAAGCGATAAAATAATGGCTTCGCCTTCCTCGGCCACTGCCAGGCTTACTTCCGGTGCGATATTATTATCAATCCCCTGAATAGTGATCGGTTGTGGATCGGACCAGTTGTCCGCTTTATTTTTATGACAAACTGAAAACCCAGGTTGAATACCTCCTTCGGATGGAAATTGATTGATAATAATGGCGGATTGCTCGTTATTATATAATGCGCAGATACTATTTGGAAAAGCATTGTTCAGGGGGGAGCTGGGATGACTTACCTGGTCTAAGAAACTATTTTTTGTCTGAGCTACCCAGATATCCTGGTTATATGAACTGGTAGCTGGATTAGTGATGGACTCACCAGAAATAGAACTAAAAATTTCGGAAAGTTTTTTATTGTAAGCACCAGCACTAAGTCTTTGTGATAGATCAACCCCTTTTTCCACCAAAGTTTTATTATAAATAGGGTATCCCTGTCGCGTAAAAAACATAGTTTGCTCATCACGAGAGACAATTGGTGCAATCTCGTCGTAGGACCTGGTATTGATACCCAAGTTTAATGGCTCAACTTGTCTCTGTTGCGCAAATAATTCTGCCCAAAAAAGCATCAGTAGAAAAAGTAAACCCCATCCCTTCATGAAGTAACTCATAGTTTAGTATGTTTTAAAAGAGTAAATGTCAAAATAAGGCCCCCCAAGAGTGACTTGGAAAAGCTAGTTTTCGGTTGTATTTAAACGTAAAAAGAGGTTATGTTTTGAGGTATCTGATACGTCAAATTCAAGAAAGAAAAATGTAATGTACCGATCAGGTGTGGTTAGATTCTCATTTGGTAAAAATACAATGCAATAATAAATTGCTTTTTTGCATAAAGCAAATAATAATATGATTTTAACAAATATTAAGACAAAATTTAATGACTTAACGAAATATTGGCGTAAACTCAAACTTATTGCCATCAAATAACCCCAGGTTACTCAACTTTAGTTGGGGGATAACCAGTAGCGCCATAAAAGATAAAGTCATAAAGGGAGCGACTAATTGAGTGCCTAGCTGTTTTTTCACTATATTATCTATTTCCAAATACTGTGCCGCTACGGTAGGTCCATTCGCGTTGGTCATGATGCCAGCTACTGGTAAAGCTAAAACGTGCTCTACTCCTTTGCCAACAGCAGAGATTCCTCCCTTATTTTCGATGATTAGATTCACCGCTTTTGTGATTGATTCGTCATCTACGCCTACGGCAATAATATTATGAGAATCGTGGCCCACGCAAGAGGCAATCGCTCCGTGTTTCAAGTTGAAATTATTAATAAATGCGATAGCAGGTGCTTGATCTTCGTAGCGATTGACTACCGTCATCTTCAGTATGTCCTTTTCTGTATCAGAAACGACAAAGCCTTGTTTTTGCTTAACGTTTGCCCAAAATGTTTCCGTAACAATCTCTCCGTTTATGGCTTTAATTACCTGCATCTCGGATTTATCCGTGGTGAGCTGAAAGTCGGCAACTGTTTTTTGGGAGGTTTTAAAATTGTTAATTATGGCCGCTTTTTTAGTGGTAAAAGTACATTTTCCATCTTCTGCGACCAGATTTCCGTCGATATAAGTCTGCTTAACTTCAAAAGTTTTCAAATCTTCTACGACAATAAAATCTGCTGGATCGCCCGCTTTCAGTAAACCCACCGATAGACCATAATGGTTTACCGCATTAACACAAGCTACCTGCAGAACATCGAACAAATCATGTCCTTTAGCAATTGCTCTACTGACTAATTGATTGATATGTCCTTCGAGTAAATCATCCGGATGTTTATCATCTGAACAAAACATCATGCGGTCTGCGTACGTTGGTATCAAATCCACTAGCGCAGAAAAATTTTTAGCGGCACTTCCTTCCCGAATTAAAATTTTCATACCATATCCCAGTTTATCCAAGGCTTCCTCTTTGGTAAAACATTCGTGATCAGTAGAAATACCCGCAGCGATATATTTTTTAGCATCTGCTCCACGGAGTCCGGGTGCGTGGCCGTCCACTGGTTTTCCGTAGCGGCGCGCCATAGCAATTTTTTCCATGACCATCTTATCTTCAAATAAAACACCCGGGTAATTCATCATTTCGGCAAGATACAAGACCTCTGGATTTTTCATAAGGGTCTCAATATCGGCTACATCTAAGGTTGCACCGGCAGTTTCAAAAGTCGTAGCAGGAACACAAGAAGGTGCGCCAAAATTAAATTTTAGCGGTACCGTCTTTCCATTTTCGATCATATATTCTACGCCTGCCATTCCCATTACATTCGCGATCTCATGCGGATCCGAAACGGTGGCTACCGTACCGTGGACGACGGCCATTTTCGCAAATTCGGAAGGTACCAACATAGAACTTTCTATATGTATATGAGCATCTACAAACCCTGGCAAAATATACTGATTACTATCGCCAGCTACAGGTACTATCGATTTAATGATGCCTTCGGCAATAGAAATAGTTCCGTGGAAAATAGTCTTGTTTGCAATATCAATGATGTTACCTGTAATGGTCATAATAAACTTTATTTCAGAAGCTGTTTGATGCGATTATATTCTGTCACATTAGTAGAAGAAGGACTACAGGTTTTAGCTGCGGCTTTCTTTTCAATATTTTCAACCCGGTTGTCTGGGTTCGGGTGCGTACTTAAAAACTCTGGGGTGGAACTCCCTCCGGATATTTTTCTGAAAAAACCAGCAGCACCAGCAGCATCATATTTGGTATTACAAAGATAGTTGACCGAATAGGTGTCCGCTTCGGTTTCGTGATTTCTACTAAACTTCAAACTGGTTATACCCGCAAGCACTTGCTGAACGGCACCCTGACTGGCATTACCCGTCGCAACGGACAAAAGCGTCGATACACCATAAGAACTGGTCATTTGTCGAGTGGAATGGCGAAGATCAGCGTGTGCAATTTCATGCCCCATGACACCAGCCAACTCATCTTCACTATCTAAGAATTTGATCAGTCCAGTATAGACGTAGATATACCCACCAGGAGTAGCAAAAGCGTTTAAAGTTTCTGGATCATCAATAATTTTTACCTGCCAGTTAAAGTCATCTTTATGAGAGACAGTACCACTATTCAGAATATTATTGGTAATGGTACGGATAAAACGGTATACTTCTTCGTTGCCCCGCTCGGGTAATAAAGGATAGGTACCAGGTTCACTTGCTATTTGATTGCTAACTTGTAAACCAAGCGCCTTGTCGTCTTCGATGGAGAAGAGATTTAGCTTTTTCAGGGAGGAGCAGTGCCACGAAGTCAGGACCGCAATTAATATGATGAAAAAAGAAAAATTCTTAATATTCATGTGTTTAGATTTTTGTGAATTAATTTTATTTGTAAGTGTGCTTCAGCTCTAAATGACTTTAATAATAAATTGGTCCTTTATTTTACTGAATCTTTATAATCTTGCACCAATACCGACAGCAAGATATTCCGCTACTATTTTATGAGACTTTAAATATAGTCCAAGGTAAAATCGAGTTGTGGGTTTTCCAATCCCCGGAAGATAATAGCGCATCGCTAATTTAGTGTAAAGAAACCATCCCGTGCTAAAATCATAACCTGGAATATAGGTACCTACTTGTCCGTAAAGCCCAACATTTCCTAATAGAAATTCATCCGCTACAAATATACCTAATCTTGTAGCAGCCCGGCGGGCCTCCTCTTCGGAGTTAAAACCTGAGGTATGTAGTCCAAAAGTATATACCGCTTTACTATATTCATAGTCTATTCCAAGAGATAATTCCTGCACCGCAGATAGTCGATATACTCCTGCCAGCGAAGCTACGTAAAAAGGATATCGTGGTCCCCCTGCTGGGCTCAGTTCTTTATACGCCAGATCCAGGTGCATCGATAAGCCCCAACGTTTTTTCAGCGGCTCAATTTCGTGGGTATTAATATCTTCCGCTTTAATTGGATTGGGAGTAAAGACCGTTCCAATGGTGATAGCGGGAACATTAATCCCAAAGTTTGGCAACTGCGAAGCACCATTCGAAAAATGGGTGAAACTAGCACCAAGATTGATCTTCCATTTTGGGTTAACCTGATAACCCAACTGCCATTTAAAAGTATTCAGACTATTAATGTTTGATCCCAGGGCGTTATTTTCTGGATTATCAATTGGATCAAATCGTTTGCTTACGTAAGCAATTCCCCAACCTAACTGGAAATTACTATCCAGTCGATTTTTACTAAAAAGAGGAAAAATAATATTAGGAGCCACGCCAATCGCTTGTCCAAAAATATTATTATTACCCAAGTGGTAGTAAAATAAAGCTACTCCCCCCTTCGGATAATTTAGCTGTTGATGCCACCTTTTTTTTCCATATTTTTTATTAGTAAAATTAAGTTCAATTCCAGTGCTAAGATTGTCTACTGGAAAAAGCAACTTTGGCGTGTGTTTATAAATTTTCCCTACGTGTAGCGTTGGTTCCACAGAAATACCTTTTCCCCACTGAGCAATACTCAGAATAGGAATCAGGATTAATAGAGATAAGATTAACACACGAAGATTCATAATTGTGCTTAAATTTCTTGATTTCTTAAAAATTGAACAGTGGCTTCCATATCTTCCGATAAAATTCTATCCTTAATCAGAGGAGCTACTTTTTTTCCGTACATGGTAGCTATCTTTTCCAGAGAACTACTGGTTTTAAGTGGACGCCGTAAATACAATGCTTGTACGGCGGACATCCACTCGATGGCTAGAATACGTTCTATATTTTCAATCATCCGGTACAAGCGGGTAGCTCCGTTGGCAGCCATACTCACATGATCTTCCTGGCCATTACAAGATACGATAGAATCCACGGAGGTTGGCGAAGCGAGTTGTTTATTTTGGCTAACAATAGCCGCAGACGTATATTGCGGAATCATCAGTCCGGAATGTAATCCGGGTTTTTGAATTAAAAATGGTGGTAAATCTCGCTGGCCGCTGATGAGTTGGTACGTTCGTCGTTCCGAAATACTACCAATTTCGGCGCAAGCCGTCGCCAGATAATCCAGTGCTAGTGCAATTGGTTGTGCGTGAAAATTACCTCCGGATAAAATATCATCTGACGTTGGAAAGATTGTTGGATTATCAGTAACTGAATTCATTTCAATTGTAATCACTTTTTCCACGTGTGCCAGCGCATCCGCACTGGCACCGTGCACTTGTGGGACACAACGGAAAGAATACGGATCTTGTACACTCTTTTTTTCTGCCTTCGCAAGAGGACTTCCCTTCCGCCATTTCCGAATAGCCTTGGCCGTAGAAAGTTGACCGGGGTGAGGACGGATAAGGTGCAGTTTTTGATCAAAAGGTGTTGTCTGACAATTAAAAACATCAATAGAAAGGGTGGCAATCATATTGGCTTGTCGCATTAATTTTTGAAAACGGATACATGCCCATAATCCGTAAGCTGTAGAAAACTGGGTGCCATTGAGCATGGCCAGCCCTTCCTTGGCTTGAAGATTGAGTGGTTTCCAGCCATATTTTTTTTCTAGTGTTTTGGCAGCGTATAGTTTACCTTTTATTCTGACTTTTCCCTCCCCGATAAGTGGTAAGGCTAAGTGAGCGAGGGGCGCCAGATCACCAGAAGCTCCAAGCGAACCCAATTGAAAAATTTGTGGTAATACCCCCGCATTATAGAAATCCACGAGTCGTTCTACCAAGGCTAGTCGGACTCCGGAATAGCCCAAGGACAAATTTTTTATTTTTAATAATAAAATCAATCGAACTATTGCTGCTGGAATCTCTTCTCCTGTACCACAGGCATGGGACTTGATGAGATTGGACTGTAACTCGGTGGTTTCTTCTTTACTAATCTGAATATTACACAGAGAGCCGAACCCCGTATTTATTCCATAAAAGAGCTGATCCGATTCAGCCAGCTTATCCGAAAGAAATTTATGACACCTTTTTATGACTTTTTTTACTTTCTGATTCAGACGCAATGGATGAGAATTCTCTAAAAGAGAGGAAATATTGGCTATAGTCAGTGGCTGAGTAGAAATGATTAATTCTTTTGGCATAGGTTGGTTTACTTTAATTTAAAGGTGAGGGTAAAATTAAGAAAAAGTTAAATGCTATTTATCTCCGTTAAACTATCGTTAAAGCAGTTGATTAAGCTTCTGGTACTTCGTGCATAATTGTATGAAAAACAGTAAGTTGTGGACAAAGTTGTTCCATGAATAGCTTTAGTAGTATGCAACTAATTACAGAAGTTACAGTCTAATTAATAGTGTACGGAGCTTCACAATAAAATCGTAATTTTGCGCTTTTATTTTAAGAGACCAATAAAACTTCGAATAACATTAAAAAAAACATTATGATTTTTATGAAAACCCTTAAAAGAATTTTACTCGCTGGTGCTTTATTTTTAGTTCTTTCCAGCCAAACAGTGGCGCAGCGAATTGCAACGGTAGACGTTACGGAGGTACTGGAAAGTTTATCTGATTATAAAGCAGCTCAAACAGAGTTGGATGAGGTATCTGCACAATGGCGCCGCCAGATTTCCGAAAAGTATGACAAAATAAAAGGTCTATATAACAAATACCAGGCAGAACAGGTACTGATGAGTGAAGAAATGCGTAGCCAAAAAGAAGAAGAAATTATGGCCCGTGAGAAAGAAGTACGGGAGATGCAAAAGGATAAGTTTGGTCCTGAGGGAGCACTTTTTCAGAAAAGAAGAGATTTAGTACAACCTATTCAGGACCGGGTTTACGGAGTCATCGAAGACTTTGCGAATGATAAAGGCTACGATTTTATCTTGGATAAGAGTAGCACAGCTGGATTGATTTTCGCCAACGAGCGATATGATAAAACCGTAGAAATTATCGCAGCATTAAAATAACTCCCCTTTTTAGGGTATAAAATACATATAACGAAAAGGCTATTTCAGAGCCGAATAAAAGTATTATCTTTGTCGCCGCAATTATTTTTATTGTGGATTAGAAAATTACACAAATTAAAAAAATTAATAAGATCATGAAACAACTTATGAAAATCAGTTTCCTGCTTCTCGCTTTTTTCGCATTGAGTTTGAATGCCAGCGCACAGAAATACGGATACGTTAATTCCGATTTGATTTTATCCGAGATTCCGGAATTCAAGCAAATGGAACCACAGCTTGAATCTTTGCAGAAAGTATTGCAGAAAAAAGGACAGAAGATGGTAGAAGACTTGCAGCGGGAGGTTCAGGCGGCTGAAGCTAAAATGCAAAAAGGGGAATTGAGTCCCATTCAGCAAGAAACCAAGCAGAAGGAATTACAAGAGAAGCAAAGTAAGATCGTAGAATTTGAACAAACGATGCAGCAGCAGTTATTGGCTAAACGTAATGAATTATTGGAACCAATTCTGGTGAAAATCAATGATGCAATTACGGCAGTAGCTAAAGCAGGTAGTTATACTATGTTATTTAATGGAAGCCCCGGCGCTGGAATCTTGCTTTACGCAGACGAAGCACAGGATGCTACTGCAGCTGTTAAGGCACAACTAGGTATGTAATCTTTTTGAACTTGACAAAAACGCCTCATAAAAAGCAACCTATTGGAGTATTTGACTCCGGCATTGGCGGCCTTACGGTCGCCAATGCTATTAATAGGCACCTCCCCAACGAAGAAATTATCTATTTCGGTGATACTGCACACCTTCCTTACGGTGATAAATCTGTAGATGCTATTCGTTATTATTGCCTGAAAATAGTAAAGTTTTTGCTTGAACGAGATTGTAAGATGATTGTGATCGCGTGTAACTCTGCTTCTTCAGCGGCTTATAATACACTAGTTGACTTTTTTCCCGGAGAAACCATTTTCGTTAATGTAGTAGATCCGTTAGTAGCCGGAGTAGTCGATAAAGGTTACCAAAAAGTGGGCATTATTGCTACCAAAGCTACGATTCGTTCTAACGTGTATCAACGGAAATTACGAGAGCAACAGCCTGAATTGCAGGTAGCTGCTTTAGCGACTCCACTCTTGGCGCCTATGATTGAGGAAGGATACTTTGATAACCGGGTAAGTCAAGTGGTAATTGAAAGCTATCTTTCCAACGAAGCTTTTGAAGGCATTGAGGCCTTGCTATTAGCATGTACTCATTATCCGTTAATTCGTATGGATATTGCTGCCTTTTTTGGTAAAGGTGTGGAAGTGCTCGATTCTACTTTATTTACGATAGGTGATATAAAAAACAAGCTTCGAAATCGAGACTTACTGAATGATGGAAAAAAGAATGCACATCAGTTTTATGTTTCAGATTATACCCAATCTTTTGAAGAAACAACTCGTCTTTTCTATAATGAGCATCTACAACTGGATCATTATCCGATTTGGTAATTATTCTATCTAATGCTCTGTGCACTAGATACATAATTGAGATATATTTTACGATTAATGAAGCAAACAGTGGAATGAGATCGTTATAGTTTCTATCTTGGTCTTTTTTCGGATACTTACTATTCTTTTTATGTTTACACAAATTCATTACCCACGTGCGATGTCAGGCGAGACACTGGACCAGTATCTGGAACAGGGTTGGTTTAGAATGGGGCAAATGATTTTCACCTGTCAGTTTTTATGCTTTCACGGAGCGTTGTATACCGCACTTTGGGTAAGACTGAGCTTACCCGAATTTGAATTCAGGAGAGGTCAACGTAAGTTGATGAACCACAATGGTCGTAAATTTAGAATTGTATGTCGGGAGGCTGTTTTTGATGAAGAGAAAGAAGCTTTATATCAAAGACATAAAAAAAGATTCGAAGGGTATATTGCCGGATCCCTAGTAGAGTCTTTATTTGGGGAGTCTTCCCGGGATATTTATAATACTTGGGAGACTTGTATCTACGATGGGGACCAACTGATTGGAGCCAGTTTTTTTGACGTCGGGGACGAGACCATCGCAAGTATTATGGGATTATTTGATCCGGAATATCGCTCGGATAGCCTGGGGTATTATACGATGTTATTGGAAATTAAGTGGGCAAAGGAAATGGGGAAAGTATTTTATTATCCTGGCTACGTAGTACCGGGTTACGGACGATTTGATTATAAATTACGAATTGGGGAAGTAACCTATTTTGATATTTTTAAAAAGGATTGGTACCAATATAATAATCTTTCAGAAAGAGACTTGATTTCTGAAATTTTAAAAGAGAAACTCTATACTTTGCGGAGCGAACTAGAGCAATATAGCATCCACAGTGAAGTCATTCTATATCCACTCTACGATCGCAATCTGGTAGGAGAAGACCAAGAAAATTTTGTGCATTATCCTATGTTTTTATCTTGTTACCACCACAAGTCAAACAACCGCTTTTTGATCATTGAGTATGATCTGCACGATAAAGTATTCCGGATAAGCCGGGCTCGAAAATATGAAGACTCATTGTCCTACCTATCCTACATCATTTTTGAAGGATATGACGAAAAAACCAGTTTTTTAGAGTTTTTAATTAAAGAGGAGACCTTGCTGGAAACCAACGCATTACCCAAGTTGATCGCCACTATTGAAAAACACGATAATGTGATTCGTGGTAACAGTTTCTGATCCAGCAAAATTCCGTAATTTTGTACTATGGCAACACCAAAATCTGTCGCATTTTATACTTTGGGTTGTAAACTCAATTATTCCGAAACCTCGGCTATTGGCCGTAGTTTTGAGGATAAAGGCTACCGCGAAGTAAAATTTGAGGAAGGAGCGGATATCTATGTGATTAATACCTGTTCTGTTACGGATTTTGCGGATCGTAAATGCCGCAAAATAGTTCGGCAAGCATTACGCGCTGCACCACAAGCCTTCGTGGTGGTTATTGGCTGTTATGCCCAACTAAAACCAGAAGAAATTGCCGAAATTCCGGGAGTCGACCTGGTATTGGGCGCCGCCGAAAAATTCAGAATCCTTGACTTTATCGATGACCTCAGTAAAGCGCCCGGTAAAGGAATGGTTGCCGCCGGAAAAGTAACCGAGGCCAAAGATTTTATCAACGCTTTTTCTTTCGGGGACCGTACCCGTTCTTTTCTGAAAGTTCAGGATGGCTGTAATTACAAATGTTCCTTCTGTACAATTCCACAGGCGCGTGGTAAAAGTCGTAGTAATACGGTAGATAGCGTGGTCGTGAATGCCGAGGAAATTGCAAGTAGAGGAGTAAAAGAAATTGTCTTGACTGGTGTAAACATTGGAGATTTTGGCAATGGTACCGAAGTTATTGAGGGCGTTAAGCCTAAAAAAGAAGCACTCTTTATTGACTTGATCAGCGCACTTGATCAGGTTGAGGGAATTGATCGCTTCCGGATATCTTCGATTGAACCTAATCTTTGTACTAACGAAATTATTCAGTTTGTAGCAAATTCAGAACGATTTGTTCCACACTTTCACATGCCACTACAATCGGGGAGTAATAAAATTTTAAAAGTGATGCGCCGACGTTACGACCGTGAGCTTTATCAAAAAAGAGTAAAGGAAATACGCCGCGTAATGCCACATTGCTGTATTGGGGTAGACGTAATTGTTGGATTTCCGGGAGAAACGGAGGAGGATTTTTTAGAGACGTATGCGTTTATTACGGAACTGGATATTTCTTACCTGCACGTTTTTACTTATTCGGAACGCGCTAATACGCCCGCCGCCGAAATGGAAAATCCAGTTCCAATGGCGGAACGTCGTCGCAGGAATGAGATGCTCCGGATTTTATCAGAAAAAAAGAGACAACAATTTTATCGACAATACCAGGGGCAATTCCGGGAGGTACTTTTTGAGGTACATAAAAACCCTGAACTGATGAGTGGTTTTACCGATAATTATATAAAAATAGAAGCACCACTTCAACCGGAAATGATCAATCAGATTGGTACCGTTCAGCTAATGAACATTACCGATGAAGGTCACGTATCGGCCAACGTTATGGAGATTCCGGCTATTGGATAATTTAGTTAAGAATCGCACGTACGATAAAGTACGTTCCGCCTGTAAGCAGATGGACGTAGAGACGCAAAATTTATTCGTCTACATTTTTTAAACAAACAATACACATGTATCCTGACCTCTCCTATTTTTTTCATGATCTATTAGGTACGGCTCCCGATAACGGGCTTTCCATTATCAAGACTTTTGGTTTTTTTCTGGTGCTGGCTTTTTTAACTGCCGCCTTTATGTTAATGATGGAACTGCGTCGAAAAGAAGCGGAAGGATTGTTAGAATCACGGATTATTGAAGAAATCAAAGGGAAGCCGGCCTCCCCTTTTGAGATTATCAGCAACGGAATTTTAGGATTTATTTTGGGCTTTAAGTTCTTATATATTGTCCAAAACTTCGAAGATTTTAAAATAGATCCGGCTGGAGTTATCTTCTCCTCAAAAGGAAGCTGGATTGGTGGAATCATTTTTTGTGGACTGTTTGCGGCTTTTAAATGGTACGAAAAGAATCGGGATAAACTGGATCCGCACCAAATTGCAAGAATAAAAATCAGACCTTACGAGCGGATTGGAGATATCACGATGGTGGCTGCGATCAGTGGTGTACTCGGCGCAAAATTATTTGCGATGCTGGAAGACCTCGATCTGGTTTTTAACGGAGGATTGAGTTTTGGACAGTGGGCTGCCTCGCTTTTTTCCGGTAGCGGAATGGCTATTTACGGTGGCCTGATTGGAGGATTTTTAGTGACTTATTTTTACGTTAAAAAAATTGGACTCAAACCAATTCATGTAATGGATGCGGTCGCACCGGCGCTGATGGTTTCTTACGCAGTTGGTAGAATGGGATGCCATTTTTCTGGCGACGGCGATTGGGGTGATCCGATTCGTGTGGTAGAACAAGGCAAAGTAATTTATGAAGCAACTAAGCCTGCCATCATTGGATTCTTACCAGATTGGGTATGGGCTTATGATTATCCACATAATGTAATTGACGCTGGTGTTAGAATGGAAGATTGTAAATTCCGCTATTGTAACCGACTTCCGGTTCCTGTTTTTTCTACCCCTATTTATGAAATTGCGATGGCAACAACGCTCGGTGCGATCTTGTGGGGAATTAGAAAAAAAGTGGTTATTCCAGGAATGCTTTTCTTTATTTATTTGATCATGAACGGGATCGAGCGTTTTACTATTGAACAAATTAGAGTCAATGAAGAGTATAATGTCTTTGGTCTTTTGCTAACGCAGGCGGAGATCATCGCACTATCATTGGTATTGATTGGAATCATTGGTTGTGGAGTATTATGGAAAAAGAATAAAGCCACGACCTAGCATATATTCTTAGTTTTTGAAGGTATTCAAAATAGCGTACTCAAATTAATAACGGAAAATATATTAAGCGTTTTGGAAAGTAATTGATCACTTTCCAAAACGCTTTTTTAACTCCTATTTTTTAGACACTACCTCTTTAAGAATAGTATAAGTTTGTTCCGCAGATTGATCCCAGTTGAATTTTTCGCGTTGAATTTTTCCCTTTTCTATCAAATTTTTTCTAAGCGATTTATCTTCATAAATTTTCTGCATAGCTAAAACAAGATCACCAACTGAAAGCGGATCAATTAATAAAGCGGCTGCTCCTGCCACCTCCGGCATTGCACTTACATTGGAAGTAATCACTGGCACTTCTGCGTACATCGCTTCTAGAATCGGCAACCCAAAACCTTCAAACAACGAAACGTATACCATCGCCAGCGCTGATCCCAATAGATAAGACAAATCTTCTTCGGGAATAAATCCTAAGAATTTTATTTCTGCTTTGTGAACAGATTGTTCAAAAATTCGCTGTACCGTGTCGTTCTGCCAGGCCAGTCGTCCGCCGATCAATAACTTCACATCACTTCCCGTAGTCTGTTTGAATAAATCAAAAGCTAAAATTAAACGCTCCAAATTTTTACGGGGATGTACCGCGCCCAGATAAAAAAAGTATTTACAGCCCTGACTATATTTTGCCCGGGTAATTTTTTTTTGTTCTTTTTCAATTTTAAAAAAACCATTCCGGTTGCCATTATGGACGACTGATATTTTTTCCGAAGGAATAGCATATTGTTCAATAATATCCGCTTTGGTTGCGTGAGAAACACTGATTATCCGATCTGATTTTTCTAAATATTTTGGGACATAATGATGGTAATATTTTCTAACCCAAAAAGGAATTTCTTTTGGATAATGAACATGCGCCAGGTCGTGCGTGACCATGACAGAAGGACTTTTTAAATTTAAACTATTATATCCATCGGGAGAATAAAAAACATCCGGCTGGTACTTTTTCAAGACTCGAGGTAACGATTGTTCAAACCATAAATACCACAAAAAAGGATGTCGGGAGGGAGGCGAAATAACCAATGGCGTCACATTTTCACCAAAAATAAATTCGTCATGATAAGGTCGGTCAAAGCAGAAAATAAATTCATCATCTGGATGTTGCGCCACTAGCCGTTGCACGATTTCGTAAGTGACGCGACCAATTCCTTCCAGTCTATCTTTTAATAGTAATCGGGTGTTGACGGCAATTTTCATTCTTCTTCCAGTCTTTTCATAAGTTCGGGAAGCTGACGGAGCGCGGCCAGTTTTTTATGATGTTGTCGTAAAGGTTCGGCAGGAATTCCAAAATAGGTCTTTCCGCCCGGTAGTGATTTGGAGACTCCTGATTTGGCAGCAATCACGGCGCCCCGGCCAATGATCAGATTCTGCGCAATCCCCACCTGTCCATAACAGACCACATCGCTTTCCAGAATCGTTTTACCACCAATACCTACCTGAGCAGCTAGCAGGCAATTTTCCCCGATGACGGCTCCGTGTCCGATGTGAACCTGTCCGTCGAGTTTAGATCCCTGGCCAATTACCGTATCTCCCGATACGCCCCGGCAGATGGTACAAGCGGGCCCGATATCTACGTGGTCTTCGATGAGTACGCGACCACCCGTTTGCCATTTTTTATAATGATCAAGTTTCTTTTTAAAATAGAATGCTTCGGCTCCGATTACCGTACCCGGCTGAATATTGACGTGGCTGCCGATGATTGCCGGACCTTTGATGGTCACGTTGGCTTGCACATAAGTGTAGGCGCCGATGGATACCTGTGGACCGATGATCACGTTGGGTTCCAGGATGGCTGAGGGATGAATCCGGGCCGTGGCGTCAATTGTGGAGGAGAGATGCCTGGTAGGCGCATACTTTTTGACAAGTTTATTATAAACCTCAAAAGGTTGGTCACAAATTAGAAGTGCTTTTCCCGGAGGACAATCTACCGTTTCATTCAGAATGATAATGGTAGCGGCAGAGTCCAGTGATTTTTTAAAATATTTGGGGTGATCAGAAAAAGTGATATCACCGGGCTGGACTTTATGAATTTCGTTGACGCCGGTAGCTAATAGTTTGGTGTTGCCGATTAGCGTAGCGCCGTACTGTCGGGCGAGTTCGATAACGGGAATGGGCGCGGGAAATTTCATCTACGAGTGATATATTTTATTCGCTGACCAAGATACGATATTAATTACTTTAATAATGGTTCGGTAATTTTTTAATTCTGGGATGAGTGAATTATAAATTTAGCTAGTTGGCTTCCCTCATACGTAAAATGCGTTAAAGGGAAGCCAACAGGCAAACCAGCTAACAGGCAAAAAGACACTCACCAATTTCATCATTAATGACAAATATTAATTGCTCAAAGAGTTACCAAATACCGAATCATTGTTTAAAATATATCAAAAACATTCCTACCAAAAACTTCCAGAAAAGGATCTCTGGCCATCATCGTATAAAAAAATAAAGCTCCTATCCAACCGTGGTAAATTCCCATCACTAAAAGATTTCGTCCTTTAAAATATAAACTGACATAAACGATCGCAAGTAGAAAAGTAGCAGCGACCAATATCAGGAAAGGAAAATGTACGATGGCAAATAATGTAGCGGCGATTAATACAACTCCTGCTGTCGGTAAATTTATCTGATCGCCATCCTTAAGATTTCTGGCAAAAATGCCAATCATAATAAATTGTTGAATGATTCCCCAGATTGGATAAATTAGTAGAATGGGAAGAATATTTATATTCAAAATATTGGTACCCATTTTATTTCCAATAAAATAAAAGGCAACAGACAAGATTACGGCTATCGGTAATAATTCTAAAAATGTTTTTTTAAAATTATCAAAGGTTAACCCCCAATAGCTTAATATTTTTGGAATCTCTTTTTTGCGTAGAAAAATATAAACTATCCAAAAAATACAAGCCGACGAAATATAAAGAAATCTAAGGTCGAGAAATTCCACAAAAAGAAATCTACCTAAGCCGGTAACGAGGACCGCTAGAATTTCAAAATTCCGGCGCGCATTAGAGATCGTTTTTTTTTCTTCCAAAATAAGGTTTATTTAAATGAAATTTCAACCTTGCTAATACACGCGGTACTAGTGCGCCTCCAACCAGTTTTTACCCGTATCCATTCCGACCAATATCGGTACTTTCAATTGCGGCATCGCATTTTTCATCAAATCTTCAATGATCGGTGACACTTTTTCCAGTTCTTCCTTTGGAATATCAAAAACCAGTTCATCGTGTACCTGCATGATCATTTTAGTTTTAAAATTACCTTCCTTCAGCGCACGGTGAATATTAATCATGGCTACCTTAATCATGTCGGCAGCAGTTCCCTGAATGGGCGTGTTAATGGCTATTCGTTCGGAGTTACTACGTTCCAGGCCATTACGAGCATTAATATCCCGTAGATAGCGGCGGCGTCCCATGAGTGTAAGCACGTAACCGTGTTCACGGGCAAACTCTACGGTTTCGGTCATATACTTTTTTAAACCTTTGTATTGCTTAAAATAATTTTCGATGAGTACGGTAGCTTCTTTTCGAGGAATATTCAGTTGTTTTGATAAATTGGTGGCACCGGCTCCGTAGATGATGGCAAAGTTGACCGTTTTAGCGGCGCGTCTTTCGTCCGGAGTGACCTCATCAAGTTTTTTATTAAATACTCCGGCTGCGGTTGCCTGGTGAATATCATGTCCGTTGACAAATGCATCGAGCATCGCTTCGTCCTGACTAATTTCGGCGATTAATCGTAATTCAATCTGAGAATAATCTGCTGCTAACAGAACGTGGTTTTCGTCGCGGGGCTCAAACGCCTTACGGATTTTTCGGCCCGCTTCGTCGCGGATCGGGATGTTTTGTAAATTTGGATTATCAGAACTAAGGCGTCCGGTGGCAGCCCGGGCTTGATTAAAAGAACTGTGAATTCGACCTGTTTTAGGATTGATTAGTTTGGGTAACGCATCGACGTAGGTAGATTTTAATTTAGCCAGTTTGCGGTAGTCCAGAATCATTCGTGGGATATCAAATTTTTCGGCCAGTTCGGATAATTTCTCTTCGTTGGTGGAGTACTGTCCCGAAGCCGTTTTTTCCAGCGGTAAGGCAGGTTTAATTTATCAAATAATACTTCGCCTACTTGTTTTGGTGAAGCAATATTAAAGTTAACGCTCGCTTCCTTATAAATCTTTTTTTCTTCGGTCGCGATATACTCTCCGAGTTCTACAGAATATTCGTTTAAAAAATCTGCGTTTACCCGGACGCCTTCAAATTCCATATCGGCCAGTACCTTAATTAATGGAATTTCTAATTCCCGGTAAAGTTTGTCCGCTTCAATTTCTTTTAATAATGCTTGTAAAGGAGCTTTTAAACGCAAGGTAATATCCGCATCTTCGGCGGCGTAATCCGTTACCTTTTCTACCTCAATATCCCGCATGGATAATTGGTTTTTTCCCCGTTTTCCAATGAGCGATTCAATAGGAACCATCTTATATTTTAAATAGGTTTCTGCCAGGTAGTCCAGTTTATGGCGGTGGTCGGGTTCACAAAGATAGTGCGCAATCATGGTATCAAAAAGAGGGGTGTTGATTTCCACCTCATACCATTTCATCATCAGGATATCGAACTTAAGATTTTGCCCGACGATTTCAATTTTATCGTTTTCCAGGACTGGTTTAAATTCAGCGGCAATTTTTATTCCTTCGGCTCGGTCGGCGGGAACAGGAACGTAGTATCCCGTTTCTGCTTTGGCAGAAAAAGCCATTCCAACGAGCTCAGCAACGTTGGGATCTACCCCCGTTGTTTCGGTGTCAAAGCAAACTACTTTTTCTTTTAGTAAATCGGCAACTAATTTTTTTCGACTTTCGGGCGTATTGACTAAAATATATTTTTGATTAGAATTCTCCAGGTTGTTTTCTGCTACAGAGTAATCAGAAATTTGTGCAGAAAAATTAACCCGTCCCGCGTGCCCGACTGGATTACCGAATAAATCTTTTTGGACGTTATCAGATTTACCAGCTTGGATATCTTCTGGTTTGCTGCTGTGTCCGAGAATAGATTTGGAGATTCCTCTAAATTCTAATTCTTTAAATACGGTCGAGAGTGCTTCGCGGTCAAAGGGACTAATGATATAATCATCCGCATCAAACTGAATATCGACATTAACATCAATGGTGGCCAGTTTTTTAGATAATAAACCCTGCTCCGCAAATTCGATGACCTTTTCTTTTTGTTTACCTTTTAGCTTGTCGGAGTTTTCAATCAATCCCTCTACCGAGTCATATTGTTTGAGCAATTTCACGGCGGTCTTTGCACCGATACCCGGAATACCCGGAATGTTATCGACGGCATCTCCCTGTAACCCCAGGATGTCAATGACCTGATCAACTCTGGCAATATCCCACTTTTTTAAAATCTCAGGAACGCCCATTACTTCTACTTCGCCACCTTTACGACCAGGCTTATAAAAATAAATATTATCAGAAACCAACTGCGCATAATCTTTATCTGAGGTCATCATAAAAACGGTGAATCCTTCTTTCTCTGCCTGTTTAGCAATCGTTCCAATTACATCATCTGCTTCAAATCCCTCTTTGGTAATAATCGGAATTTTAAAGGCGTCCAGAATTTGGTGAATATAGGGAAAGGCCAGGGCAATATCTTCTGGTTGTGCTTCCCGGTTGGCTTTATATTCGGGGTACATTTCGTTACGAAAAGTGGGGCCGCTCAGGTCAAAAGCAACGGCAATATGGGTAGGACTTTGATTTTTAATGACATCCCATAAAAGGCGGGTAAAACCGGAGATGGCAGAAACGTTCAGTCCTTTTGAGTTAATCAGCGGACGCTGAATGAAGGCGAAATGAGCACGGTAGACGAGCGCGTGGCCGTCCAGTAAAAAGAGTTTTTTCATGGTTGTTAATTGAGGTGGGAAATTAAGCAAAATTTAAATAAAAAAAGCCCGTCTCAGCGATTAGCCAAGACGGACCTTGTATTTTATCAACCTCAAGAAGGTCAGTTATTACTTTTATGCTTAGAGCGTATAAGTTAAACCAAGCGTGTAGAAGGTCTGTAAGTCCTGAAATTCGAAGTCCGCATCACGGATACCGAAAGTAGCACCTACACCGATTCCTTTCCATACTTGAAAAGAGAAAGTGTTTAACCAGGTGTACTCAAACAAACCAGCATCACGGGTAACGGCCACTGGGAGACCATCAACCAAAGTGGTAATAGGTGTCCCAAATTTGTCATAAGAAGGTACTGGATTGTCGCCACCAGTATAAGGTATAAAAGTGGTGAAGGTAGAAGACCAGGCAATTTTACGGCCACTGATCATAAAATCATCTTGGTAATCGGCCCGTATCTTTGCTCCGACAGCACCTTGAGAATCAGTATCTCCATCAGCAGACCAAGCGATATGATAGTTAAGCGGGTGAATAACTACAACCAAGTTAGGAATTGGCGTCCAAGTAACACCTACACCAAAGTCAAAAGTACCAGGCTCCAGGAAGTTACCAAGAGAAGTATTTAATTCTCCTAAGGCAGAAATCGCAATTTTATCACTTAGCTTATAACCAAATAAAGAAGAAATATTCAAAATATCTACAGTACCGAAATCGAACAAGTTACCAGTACGACTTTCGTCGGCTTCGGTAACGTCCACTCTTTGCCAAGCTTTGTTGATAATCAGCTTGTTATTCCAAAAATACTTTTCTTGATCACGGTTAGCGTAACCAGTTACACCAATAGCGATTGCCTTAGAGGACGCAGTTGGATTAGGAGCAGCAGCCCATTGATTAGAACCACCAAAATTAAGACCAACAACTCCGCTCAAGCCAGTCATCCAGCCAGAGAGCATGTTGATTTTTTTCTGAAGTGCATCTAACTCTGCCTGAGTAGCGTTGATCGTTGCTTGACTTGCATCAATAGTTGCAGCTAGTTCAGCCTTTTGAGCCTTCATCTCTTCTAGTGTCATGTCCTGAGCGGAAGCGAATCCGAAAGTCAGTACAGTAAGGGTAAGTAAAAACAGTTTTTTCATCATTGTTGAATTTTGATTTTTAAAAATAAGTTTTAGTGTTGTTAAAAATTAAGTAATTATTTGTAATAAAATTAAAAGCATTACTATTTAAGCTATCACTTCGTAAAAAATGATAGATCATAAAATAAATAGATTGTAAATGGGACTAACTAAAGCAACACAAGTAAGTTCATTATTCGTTGTGAATTTCGAGGTTTTCAGTAGAAAGTTTTTTCAGAGGAATGAATATTCTCCGATCTTGGGTTTGGAGTGTTAAGGAATTATTGTCCATATCGATTACTTCTCCGGTCACTCCGTCAAGGGTGATCTTATCTCCAATGCTAACTTTATCCTTTGTGTAAAAAGAGGCAAGAAAATTTGCCATCATATCTCGTGAAGCAATTCCGTATCCAAGCGCAAAAGCGAAGACGCCACCGGCCAGCAACAGGGAAAGATTCGACATAATAAAATCTGTTTCGATTCCAGCCTGTCCCATTGCGCTTACCAGTGCGGTCAGAAATATAAACCAGAAAACAAATCCACCGATCATCTTTGCGGATGGTATCCCTAAAGACTGACAAACTGTGGTAATGATGCCTTTAATGAAATCTGCGATAAATACCCCAATCATCAGTACAATTCCTGCTACGAGTATCCTTGGAATAAAGCCAATAATATCCGTAATTAAATTTGAAATAGCGTCCATGTTGAGCACATCAGCGGCCGCTACTACGGAAAACAAAAGAATAATATAGTATAGAATTTTGGAAAGTACGGTACTAGGAACAATTTTGATATTGGTTTTCTGTACCAAATCAATAGAGTTCAGTTTTTCTGCAGCCTCATCCAGTGGTGTTTTTACCAATAGCTTACGGAGTACACCCGCAATAATTTTTGCAAGAACCCACCCTAAGATTAAGATGATTAAGGCAAGGGCAATTTTTGGCAGTACCTGAATAAAATCGGTCAGCATTTGCTGAAGCATCCCAAAAACGGGAGAATCGTTAAGTAAATACATAGTGATTGTTTTTTGGCACGTGTATCACAGTGCAGGGGTTTTATTTTAATTAGCCCGGCCACCCGGCTCGATGGTGCTATCGTTATCAAAATTACCATTACGTAAATCTTCCACATCTTCTGCTTGGTCAGCAGGAAGATCAGATCCGCCAAACAAGGCAGAAATCATTCCGAGTGCTTTTGAAAGATAGAGTTCCAGCACATTTCCGATAAAACCAATATTACGGGCGGTACCCATAACATTCTTTTCAGTTTGTGGAGATGGCTGAGGTGCCTGACTTTTTTCTATTTCTTCCAGTTTTTTAAAACTGTTGTTGTTACTATTTGCTGATGCCATGACCAGATTATTAATTTAGGTTAGTCGGAAATATATCCCGGTACACATTCTGTGCTTTATGTTTAGCCCTTTTAATTTTCATTTTAATTGCACTCTCTGATTTATCCAGTACTCCTGCTATTTCTCTAATGGACATATCATCCTGATACTTCATTAGTAAAATAGCTTTATCACCCGTTGGAATGAGTTCAAGTACTTTTTTTAATTTTACCACCTCCATTTCCAGCAACTCACTATCTGGTACATCATCGACAATGTCCGGAGGATTTTCCATCTCATCCGAAAAAAGTGCTTTGCTCTTTTTTCGTTTGCGTAAAAAATCAATGCAAAAATTGTAGGTAATTGAATAAACCCAAGTAGAAAACTTAGAGCGTTCACTAAATTTTGCCAGGTTTAAAAATATTTTGGTGAAAATCTCCTGGGTAGCATCCTGTGCCAAAGCCTCATCTTTTAGCAATGAAATACATTTACTAAAGACTTTTGTTGAATATCTTTGATAGAGTACTCCAAAATAGTCAGATCGCTGCGTTTTCAAATACAATTTGATAATTTCGCTATCTGTCTTTTTTGAAAGTGGGCTCTTCGCCGACTTACCACGAAATGAAGATGGGGTTTTCACCTATTATTTAAATTTTCCTGACTGAATTATTATAGTAATCACCACAAAAGTAATCATCTTAAATTAACAGTACGGCTTTTAGACGGGATAAATACACAAAAGACACCATTCTGGGAAATAATCCAAAAAAAAAGAGGTACCACCTGTAAGGTGTACCTCTGCCCTAACCAAATAAAACCAAATTATATTCTTTACATCGGGCTGATGCTTTCTTTTTTTAAGATTATTGTTTGTGTCAAATATACAATAACACCACAAATTTAAGCTATTTTCCATTAAATAAACAAGAAAGAGACGAAATTTTATTTTAAGATTTTTACTGTTTTCAATAATAAAAAATGGCAAAAAATATAATATTCAGAATATTTAAAATAATTCAAAACTTTGTGTGGCGAATACAATAACTGCCAAATATTTTTCGGATTTCGAATAGTTAAAAAAAAATCGTTCGATAAGGATTTTTTTATTTTTTTACGCTTAGTCTCTGCTTTATCTCTATCTTTCGACCTTATTTTTTATTAAAATAAAATGAAAATCATTTTTTAAAGTAAAATTATGCGTAAAACCTTTATTCTGATTTATTGCTTGTGTTTATTATGTTGTTTTAATAATGTATATGGCCAGGAAACAGACGATGCGGTTTTTATCAGGAACATATATAATAAGGTACTTCAGGATGGGAGTGCTTACCAATGGCTCAATCATCTAACTACTCAGATCGGCGGACGATTGTCCGGTTCTCCACAAGCAGCCGAAGCAGTAGACTATACGCGTGCGATGCTGGACTCGTTGGGATTAGACTCCGTTTGGTTACAGCCCTGCGAAGTGCCCCACTGGATTAGAGGAGAAAAAGAAGAAGTACATATTGTAACGCCCGCCGCAAATATTTCTTTACCAGCCCTCGCTCTCGGAAATTCTGTCGCGACTCCTTCCACTGGAATTACTGCCGAAGTTATTGAAGTTCGCTCCCTTGATGAGGTGGAAAAATTGGGCACTGAAAAAATAAAAGGTAAAATCGTTTTTTTCAATCGCCCGATGAATCCCACCCAAATCAGGACGTTCAACGCATATGGTGGTGCGGTGGATCAGCGGGTAAATGGGCCTTCGCAAGCTGCTAAATATGGTGCCGTAGCTACGCTAGTCCGATCAATGACTACCTTGCATGATGATCACCCGCATACAGGAGTGATGGTCAATAAAGAAGGCGTAACTAAAATCCCCGCTGTTGCAATCAGTACCAATGCTGCTGAAATGCTTCACAAAATGTTGCTGGAAACTAAAATAACCGTTTTTATTAAGACCAACTGCCAAACCCTTCCTCCGGTCCAATCTTATAACGTGATCGGTGAAATAAAAGGAAGCACTTATCCAGATGAGTTTATTCTGGTAGGTGGACACCTTGATTCCTGGGATGTTGGTCAGGGCGCACATGATGATGGCGCTGGTTGTGTCCATGCGATGGAAGTCATTCGCACCCTTAAAGAATTAAATTACCGGCCAAAACGTACCTTGCGTTGTGTGCTCTTTATGAATGAAGAAAACGGACTGGCAGGCGGAAAAGCATACGCGGAGGCCGCCAACAAAAAAGGAGAAATTCATCTGGCTGCCGTCGAATCGGACGCAGGCGGATTTACTCCGCGAGGATTTAGCTGCGATGCAGAGAATGAAGTTTTTGCGGATCTTTATTTAAAATTGCAGCAATGGTTACCTTTGCTGGAGCCCTATGGATTAATGTTGACCAAAGGAGGA
This sequence comes from uncultured Saprospiraceae bacterium, assembly GCA_938015415.1. Lineage (GTDB taxonomy): Bacteria > Bacteroidota > Bacteroidia > Chitinophagales > Saprospiraceae > JALZUU01. The sequence goes on along the minus strand of CALLPK010000020.1, from coordinate 4,876 downwards.
TCGGGTGCAGACATCTCTCCATTAAAAAGCCAGCAAGGATTATTGGTTGGTTTTCGACCCGATTCTCAGCGATATTTTGATTATCATCATACTGCCACAGACACTTTTGAGGCGGTTAACCAACGAGAACTTGAACTGGGTGCTGCGGCAATTACGGCACTTATTTATTTAATTGACAAACATGGACTATGAAAGAAGTAAAGGTACACGACAAAGTTTTTGAATTATATATTTCCGCCGAAAAAATTCAGGTGAGAATAGACGAAATAGGAAAAGCACTTTCGGAAGAATTTAGAGGTAGAAACCCACTTTTTGTGAGTATCCTCAATGGATCTTTCGTTTTTACGGCAGATATCATGAGGGCCTGCGATATGGATTGTGAAGTTTCTTTCGTCAAGCTTTCTTCCTACCAAGGAACTCAAACGACCGGAAAAATTAAAACACTCATCGGACTCGATATGAATATTGCTGGCCGTGAAGTGATTATTCTGGAAGACATTGTAGATACGGGAAATACGCTAACGCATTTTCTGGAAATTCTGGATACTTACGATCCCAAATCGGTTACCCTGGTCTCTTTGCTAACCAAGCCGGAAGTATTAAAAGATAAAGTCAAAGTCGATCAAATCGGATTTGAAATACCTAATAAATTTGTGGTCGGATACGGGCTCGATTATGATGGTCTGGCGCGAAACTTGAAGGACATCTACCAACTGAAGGGCGGATAATACATTTAAGTGTCATTTTAGGGAAAAATTAGGAAAAAAAACTATTTGTGGAACTTTCCACTTTCACTAAAATGTTATATCTTTGTTCCGCTTTCAAAAGCATTGACCCATAGTGTAATGGTAACACTACTGTTTTTGGTGCAGTCATTCAAGGTTCGAGTCCTTGTGGGTCAACAAAAAGGCGCTTCGTAAGAAGCGCTTTTTTTGTTTGTGGAAAATATAGCACTGCCCAAAATCTTCCTTACCTTGCCGCAAATCCGCTATATGTCCAGAAAACAGGTCGCTTACCTTATTTTTGCTGCTCACTTTTTAATCGTTTTGCTTTATCACGCAATCGGTTACCTGGGGCATTTTGGGTATGATGATTTAGTTTATGCTAAGCTGGCGCACGGACTGAATCAGGGTATGACCGACTTTTCGGATCATTTCAGTTTTCGGTTTCCACTCATCTGGCTTACCGCCTTGTCCTACCAAATACTTGGTGTCAACGACCTGGCTTCGGCCATTCCTTCTTTTTTGATCACTGGATTAATCTTGGGGATTTTATTTAAAATTCTTTTTCCTTACGGAAACCGTACGCTTACCATTGGCTTATCACTGGCTTGTTTTTCTCAGTGGATGATTTTTTATTCGGATAAAATAATGCCGGATATCTACGTAGCACTTTCGGTACTTGCCAGTCTCTATTTTATTTATAAAGAAAAATTTATCCATCGGGAGCATAAATCGATGATCAATGGATGCTTACTATCGGGTGCTTTTCTTTTTGGATTCGCAACTAAGGGAACGATCATTTTATTCGTTCCGGTTCTGGTAATTTTGTTTTTAGTAGATGTTTTTAACAAAAGGCAGTTCAAATTTTGGCTGGCCGCTGCGGTCAGTATGTTTGTTATAATCGCCATTTATCTGGGATATATCTGGCAATTGACGGGTGCACCTTTTACTCGATTTTCTGTCATTGCGGAGAACAGTTATCTGAATTTTTGTAGTTACGACCAACAATCGACCATGGTCTTGTTGAAAAGAATTGGGTATCAGTTTTTTGAATTAATTTTTATTAATAATATGCTGACGGGCTATATCTTTTTATTAGGATTTTTATTCAGAAAAAATATTGGTAAGACTTTTAAAATGGAGACCCCGTTTTCTTTTTTCTATTCCGCTGCGATCTTGTTGTTATTATCGGCAAATTTTATGACCATTTCTTTTTCCGATTATGTTCCGATGTGTCTGGATATTCGGCATTATTTATTTATACCCCCCGTGGTGGCTATTCCGGCTGCGATTATTATTAATAAATTTATCACCAATAAAGAGGGAGCGATTGGTATTGTACTGATCGCATTTATTTTAGCCGTACTTAGTTATGGAAAACCGGAATTGATTTTTTGGACACAGTATTTTCCGTTGTTTGGATTATTGTCCCTTTGGATGTTTGTAAAAAATAAGTCGCAACATAAAATTTTTACGGGACTTTTGTTATTAACTTTATTGTTGCCTGCCATTCGGGCGGTAAAGTACGCTCGCAGTATTGACTTCCGAACCCAACGAGAACTACTAAAAACAGAAATCTTTGATCGTTACGATACCGCTTACATTATTACCAATCCTGTGCAGGCAAATTTAGGAAATTACTATAATGCCTTTGGCGATTATGGTGATTTTACTTTTCTGCCTTACGGCCAATTTGACCCCGATACTTTAAAAAAAGGTACAGAATTATTATTGATCAACTGGTATCCTCGTTTCCTCAGCAATATCAGTTACGAGAGCTTACCATATTATGTACGGAATATTGATGCTGAAAATAAATTATTATACGATTATAAAAGCCTGGGTATTTATCTTTACGAACTTAATAAAATTACCTCTCCGGCTACTTCCGGTCAGTTGTTATTAAAGAGTCAGCAAAATTTTGAATCTGCGACCCCGACCTCTTGGAGCGAAGACTTTCAACAACGGACAAACTTTACCAAACACAACGGAAATTATGCACAACAATTAGCGGAGTATTCCACCACGTTTACCGTTCCATTAAAAGATTTTACAAACCAAAATACAACACAGTTAAGCATTCACTCCGAAGCCTTTACCTATTGGACGCAAGCGACCACTGCTCAGCTAGTAATTACCATCGAAGCTGAAAATGGAAAAAATTATTTCTGGAAAGGAAAAAACATACAATCATCTATTCAGGCTTACTCCAACTGGTGGGCCGTTGATTTTAGCGTCGAAGTTTCTTTAAGAAATATACCATTGGACGCACGTTTAAAAATCTTTATTTGGAATAAAGAAAAATCAGAAGGCTACGTGGATGATTTTACAGTAGAGATTCGGAGCTTTGAGTAATGAAGTCATATCCCGGGTTAGGATTATAAATAGATAAGTTCCCTTATCAAAATGTTAAGCAATGTACCTAATTATATTAGTTTTGCGTCGTAAATACAAATATCCTGCTGTTGAATAACTTCAGAAATCAATTAACAGCTCTAACTAAAGTCTATTAATCACCTTAAATAAAATTACTAGCATGAAAAAAATAATTATTCCTTTCCTCATCCTTACGATGATGCTTACTTCCTGTAGTACGCTCAATAATTTAGGGATTGCTCCCACTAGCCTCGAAACGATTCAGGCGGTAAAAGGCCTGATGGATGGCAGCTCTTTTCGAGCCATTCAGGCTTTGCAAAAGATGAATGCTGCTGGCGGGGTGCAAGGTCTGTTACCAGAAGAATTAACGCCGGTACTTAACACACTCAAAACATTAGGAGTAGGCAAAGAAGTGGATCAGATTACCACTCAAATCAATGGTATCTCAAAAATGGTGGCAGGTGAAAGTGCTGGTATTATGAAAGATGCGATTAGTTCTATCAAAATTACTGATGCCGTCGGCGTGGTACTGGGAGCGGAAGATGCTGCTACGATGTTACTGAAGAATGCTATGTACGGCAGCGTAAAGAAAAGGTACAGCGAACGCCTTGATACTGAATTAGCAAAAACGGAAGTACCCCAATATTGGCCCATGGCGACGGGTGCGTACAATCTTTTTGCAAAAAATAAAGTGGACAGTGATCTTTCTGGTTTTCTTGCTGAACGGGCAGTTGATGCTTTGTTTTTGACCATGGGAAAAGAAGAAAAACAAATTCGTCAGGATCCAAAGAAATTACAAAATGCGGTGGTAACCAAAGTTTTTGATTATTACCAAAATAAGAAAAACTAAAGTGTAATTTTTGTTAAAATAAAAGGAGTCATTCGTATAACGCGAATGACTTTTTTTTTAGAAGTTAAAATTAAATCAGAATTCACGTACCAAATTAACTCCTCCCTTCCCGTTTCTCCCGTTGCTTGTGCAGTTTAGCCAAAATTTTACTCCCTCGACTTTTAAAACCCGCCGATCCGTGTGGAAGGTGATCTTCTAATACCATGATTAGTTCGTTGCCTAATTCAGGTTCTTGTTGACAAATTTTATATAAAACACCCATCGAAAAAGCCCGTACGGCCACTGCTTCCTGTGGGTCATCCAGATAAGTAAAACAAAGTTCTGCGGCGATTCCCAGTAGTTCTTCCGGTAAATCAAAATGCTTATCAAAGAGTCGCACCGTATTTCGTTTGACCGCATCGTGGATATCTGGTCTGCGAAGATTTTCCAGTAGTTTTTTCAAATGCTTTTTAATCAACGAAGGATGCAAATCAGCCGCGTGTCCCACGGCCATCGCCGCCCGTTGAGTAACCCGGTATTCGTTGGCTAAAAAATGCTCCATTAAATCATCAAAACGCTCTTGATCATTACCAATATAATTGACAATTTTCATCGTATTCGCTTTGGAATGTTCTATTAATAAGGTAGCTCGGATGTCCATTGGAAGCGTTTTTTAGGGATTTAATCAATGTTTAGAATTCCCCGTACCCTTGGGTCGGGGATGAATAAACTGCCCGAAAGGACAAACTAAAAGCACAACAAATATAAAACATTTTGTTGTTTTATAAATAAATTTTTTGTATTTTTACGTCATGTTAAAGGCATATAAATATCGACTTTTTCCAACTCAAGAACAATCAGATTTGCTTGCTAAGCATTTTGGTCACTGTCGGTTTATTTATAATCACTTTCTGGGAAAATCTATTACCGAATTTAAAGAAAATAATCG
>CALLPK010000019.1 GCA_938015415.1 uncultured Saprospiraceae bacterium | reverse complement strand
TAATGTGAATGCTATTCGTCCTAATATCATGTTTACCTCCGTGCAAGCTTTTGCGGGCTCAGGAGACAGTGCAACGGATACTTTTGGATCTCAAGCGGAAGACAATGAGCTTTTTGCCTTACCGGGTGTTAGTGGTGCCGGACTGGTCGCTTTTCCAGTAGAAGGAAATAGTATGGAACCAGTGATAAACGATAATGATATAGTAATCTGCCGCGAGATTGATGGTGTGGGTGATATTAAAGACAACGAAATTTATGCCGTTAAAAGCAACGGACACTTATGGATCAAACACGTTCAGCGTATCAAAAATAATAAGGGACGTACCGTACAGCTAAAAATGATTTCGGCAAATCATCTTGAACACGAACCGTTTACACACGATGTAAGTGAGTACACTCGCTTATATAAAGTGATTCGAAAAATTAGTGAAATCTAACTTTCATTTAATCTATGGAATGAAACCTAAATAGATCATCCGTACGGAATTTTCGGGTGACTTTTTTAATAGCTGATCGGAATTCCCGATCAGCTATTTTTTTTAAAATAATTGTATCTATTTCTTTTACAATAAAAATAATTGTTTTATATTGTGAAGGTAACGAGGAGGTCATTATTTAAATAAAAGCAGTATGACATTATGGTACAAGCAGAAGAACGGCGTGAACTGAATCGACGGTTTAAAAGAGTTTATCAGCTACTGACCAGGAAAGGAGAGATTATCAAAAATAATCGAAAGAAAAGTAAAACCGTTTTTGCGGATAACCTGGGAACTAAAGGTCATATTATTGATAAATATTTGGATGATCGTCGCTTTATTACTTATCCACAGGCGAAATTACTCTGTGCCAAATACGGGGTAAATGAACTTTATTTTTTTCAGGGGATCGGTAAACCTTTTGATCCACCGCCCACTCAATTACCAGACTCCGAAGAGAAATTAGCTATGGCTTTAGGTATCAATTTTTCACCGAACATCTTGTTCACTAACGTAGAAGCATTTGCCAGTAATACGATTGGGGTGGACTTGTTGGAAGAACACCAACGTTTTCATATTCCTGGGGTAACGGGAGATCTAGTCGCCTTTAATATCAAAGGCAATAGCATGGCACCTACTATTATGACGGGGGATATGGTCATTTGTGCGCCGCTCGAAGAAAAAAATGAGATGGTAGACAATGAAATCTACGCTGTTGTAACCAGCAATTCAGTTTACGTAAAAAGAGTTATTCGTTATTTTGACCGCTTGAAGAACTGGACGCACCTGAAATTAATTTCGGATAACCATGACGAATTCGATCCTTTTATTCTGGAGATTTCAGAAGTTCGAAAGTTGTTGAAGGTGAAAAGAAAGTTAACGGGGTTAGGGTAAATGTTGAAATGTTGAAATGTTGAAATGTTGAAATGTTGAAAAATAACATAATCAACTTTAGCATAATTCATTTTACTGGAATTCTCCTCCTTTTTAAATTTATGTTTTCCTGGTACAAAAAATTTCTAATTAACAATATCATTATGAATACGAATCAACTAGCCCACCGCGCACCGGTGATTAACTCCGATGCGTTTCAATCTTATCGCAAAGTCGGCGCCTGGAGAGGTATGGACGTATACGTTTACGAAAGTGTAAATCTCCGCTTTCATCCGCTTGCTCAAAACGGAAAAATTCTGATTAAAGTCGAATTTAATACGTTTGATAAACATCGAAAAGAACTGGTATTTTTTGACCAATTTAACGAAATCGAACTACAGGATTATCCTACTGACTTTCGACAAATTGTAAAAGAAAATAGTGCCCTACTCTATCATGAGTTATTACAACAAATTAAAAAAGATGTACGCGCTTCTGTCAACCTTTATTTACCCGACTGGGATAAATTGAGAATATCTAACATTCAAGAAGATGGTTTACTGACAAAACCCATGACTGCCAACGCTGTAACAGATTAGCCGCGGTCATCTAAAAAAATTAGCCATACCAAATACGTTATATGTTGGCGAGGCTATCTTAATTACCTGCTGTTTTTTGAATTTGACTCCCGAATTAATTTTCGGGAGCTCTTTTTTTTAGAAAGTTTGAAACCAGTGCATCTAGACGATAGAATGATATTAAAAATTATCCTACATATTTTTCCACGATAGCCGTACAAGCACGATCTAACATCTGGTAGACCTCTTCAAATCCATCATCTCCGTAATAAGGATCCGGAACACTTTGATTATAGCCAGGCTTTTCCATGTTCATAACGAGTTGTACTTTTTCGCGCTGTGCATCAGAACTAGCAAGCAATAGGATATTTTGATAGTTAGTGCTGTCCATCGCAAAAATCAAATCGTAATTTTCTAAGTCAACGGACTTGATTTGCCGGCCACGCTGATCCGTAATGTCCAGACCATGCCTTACAGCTACGGCAACGGAGCGTGAATCCGGTCTATCGCCTACATGCCAACTGCCCGTCCCGGCAGAATCCACCGTCCAATCCAGTTTTTTTACTTTTACCTTTTCTTTTAGAATACCTTCAGCGAGGGGAGAACGACAAATATTTCCCAGACAGACCATTAATACTTTCATTGGATTTGTTTAGTTTAGTACAAATTTACGAAATGCAGAAATTCAAAGCTATCATAATTGATGATATTGCGCAATCCAGGGCAACTCTCAAGGAGGATCTATCTGCCTATTGTCCCGAAATTGAGGTAATTGGAGAAGCCGAAGGTGTCGTCAGTGGCGCACGTTTACTCAAGGAAATTAAACCCGATGTGCTATTTTTAGATATTCAGATGCCCGATGGTACCGGATTTGACTTGCTGGAAATTTTACCTGAAATTTCTTTTAAAATAATTTTCACTACGGCCTCTGATGCTTTTGCCATCCGAGCTTTTCGGTTTTCTGCAGTAGATTATTTACTGAAACCCGTCGATCCGGATGACCTAATGGAAGCAGTCAACAAATTAAAATCAGCCCCCTCTTCCGAACAAGCACTCGACTTGCTACTGGACAACGTGAAAAATCAGGAAGGTCCAAAAAAGATTTCATTGCATACCCAGGATAAAATTCAGATTGTCAACGTGAGCGATATTATCCGTTGTGAATCAAGTGGTAATTATACCATTTTTCATTTTGCGGATAAAACCAATCTAATGGTCACTCGTACTTTGAAAGAATATGATCAGCTGCTTAATGATAGCGGGTTTTTCCGCGTCCACCAATCCCATCTGGTTAATAAAAAACATATCACTGCCTTTGTAAAAACCGAAGGTGGATATTTACTGATGTCCAACGGTCAACACGTAGCAGTTTCGTTGCGTAAAAAAGCAGCGGTGATGGAAATGCTGGAACAATTGTAAAATTTATTGATTTGGTGATCCCTAATAAATCAACAAAAATTACTGCAAACATTTATTACATCGATTAAATCCCACCCGGTTTATCCTTACTACTCAGTGAGATATGCAGGTGATCTTCTGTTCCTACGTGCCGCAATGTATTCAATCCCATCAGTTTAAAATATAATTTTAGAAATCCATTCCTAAATTCTCCGTGTCGCTTAGTACGGATATCCACTGCGTGTACATAGCCATCAGACTGGACATAATGCAAAGACTGACGATTTGTTTTTAAGCCCATTTTTTTATAATCCTCCGGTTGACGTTTGCCATCCGTGATCAACAAACTTTTATCAATAAATATCACCGTACTAATACTAAGGCGCAGGATCGGGTGTAAACTAGAATAGGTGCTTTTTATATCGGGCGATTTAACGTTACTGTCTGAGAGGTAGACAATCGCATAAGTACTATAGCCGATCACCAAAAAAACTGCAAAAAGAATCCGTAGCTTAAAGCTTCTGGCACTACCGACTTTACCCGTAATTCTACCATAAATAAAACTAAAATAGAGGATGAGCAGCAATGCGGTAATTCCCATCCCTAGTAATATAGCCAGCCACGGAGCTAGTTCATAATAGTCATGTCCAAAAACAGCCCCACGAATCAAACAGATAAATGGCAAAACCAGCAACAGCACCAGGCGAACGAGGAAAAAGAAGATTTTTTTCATACATAACTTATTATTGGCAAACAGGGGGCACCTTTATGGTTAAATAATTTTATTAATAATACTTAAACAAACCATTCCCAGTATAAAGTTTTAACGCAAAAATTCCAAACTTTCAATAATTACTGAAATTAAATTCATTTTTTTAAAGATAAACGACTATCTAGCTAGACTCACCAATAATACGTAAAATACTGTAAATCAATTTCTTATCTAAATTTTATGACAAAATAAAAAATCAGATAAAATAAATTTTTTATTTTTTGTTTAACTTTTATTTGGAAAAGGTTAAACAATGACGTACATTTGTTAAACAAAAGGACAAAAGTATATCATTTTGTTTAACATTTTAAAATAAGCATCATGTCAACATCAGATTTCTATTCAAACCTAAATAAGGTAACCACCGTTCTCAAGTCATTCGCCTATAACTTAACGCAGAATGCTGAAGACGCTCGTGACCTTTATCAGGAAACGGCTTATCGTGCCATAAAAAATAAGGAAAAATTTAATCCAGGTACGAACTTTAAGGCGTGGTTAATGACGATTATGAAGAATATTTTCATTAACAATTACCGAAAGAAAATGAAGCAGAATACGATTATTGACAAGACCGATAATCAATATTTCATCAATTCCAGTGGTAATGCTACCCAAAATGCGGCCGAATCAACTATTTTGATGAAAGAGATAACGGCGATGATCGAGGATTTAGATGATGGACTCAAAATTCCATTCATGATGCATTACCAGGGATTTAAGTATCAGGAGATTGCTGATAAGATGGAATTACCTTTAGGAACGGTAAAAAGCAGAATATTTTTTGCCCGACGTGAATTAAAAGCGAAGATCGGAAGCCGATACAACCAGCCAGTAAGCGAACTTATGAAAGCTGGATAAAGATATATTTAGATAGAGTGGATAATAAAGGGTTTTTTGCTAATAAGTAAGAAATCCTTTTTTTATGGCCGGAACTTTGCGAATCCCATAATAGCGATTACCTTTGATCTGAATAGCGTACGGCTAAGGGTATTATTTACTTTGGTACCGAGCCGGTGGGATAATAAAATTATCATGACAAAATCAAAAAAGCAACCCAATATTATTTCGAGAGAAGGGCTGTCCATCCGCCTTACCACACAGGTAGATGACGATGAACCCATCTTTCTAACTGGAACGTTCAACAACTGGAATGTCGCAGACCGTCGTTACCAACTCAAAAGAATCAAACCTAAACATTATCATCTAATCATTCCTGCGGGGGAAGAACTAAACTTCCCATTGGAATATAAGTTTGTACGGGGTGGCTGGGATGAGGTAGAATTGGATGAAGAAGGAGAATCAACTCCTAATAGAGTGCTGACTAACCCGGTCTCAGAGGTAAAAGTGTACGTACCTTTATTTGCTAAAAAAGATAAAGCTTATGATAGCGATCGTTTACCAAAAATTGTGATTATTTCCAATCATTTTGAGATTCCACAGCTCATCAAAACCAGGAGAATTACCGCCCTGCTTCCACACGACTATTACGAAACAGATAAACATTACCCCGTTTTATATTTACAGGACGGACAAAATCTTTTCGATGATTATGCCCCCTATGGTAACTGGGGCGTAGACAAAAAATTGGCGGAGATGAGTGGAAAAGGAATGGGAGATATCATCATCATTGCCATCGACCACGGAAAGGAAGAACGGATGGCCGAATTCACTCCCAACCATAGCACCGGTAAATTTAGAAGAAAAGAAGGTAAGCAATATATTCGCTTTTTAGCCGATACCCTTAAACCACACATTGATAAAAATTTTCGAACCTTGCCCGACGTCAAAAATACCGGCATCGGAGGCAGCTCAATGGGTGGGCTGATCAGCATTTATGCGGGTCTGGTTTATCCAGAGGTTTATTCGCGGCTGATGATTTTCTCTCCTGCTCTTTGGGTAATGCCCAATATGTATTTTGGCGGCATTCATCTGGCACAAAGTTTTGATACCCGTATCTATCTATACGCTGGTGGTAATGAAAGTCAGAATATGGTACCTAATGCTCAAAAATTTAAAGATATGGTGACCAAAAAAGGACAGGACGATTCTCAAATAGATTTTCATTTATCCTTAGATCCTGACGGTGTACATAGCGAGTACCATTGGGGACAAGAATTTCCGAAAGCGATTGAGTGGTTATTTTTTCGTTAAAAATGAGCATGCTCCCAAATAAAGTTTCTCCTAAAATCTCTGTTAAAAATTCTCTGATTTCAAAAACGATATTATCAATAAACCCCTCATGAAAATTAAAATAAAAAATACACTCAAGTCAGCTAATTCGCTCATGCTCATCCCCGTTATGCCCAATGATCTAAAATCTACGGCTTTCAAAAATTTTAATAAAGAAGAAGTTTTATCAAAAAAATTAATTACGTCTTTTTCAGCAAAAAAGACCACCTCTTTACTATTAGCTGGTGCGCAAACAGAACGTATCATTCTGATAGGAGTCGGAGACCAACCTTCTTATAAAAATATTCTCTACGGATTTCGTAAACTTGGCGTGGACTTTAAAAGTCAACTTGATGCCAAACTAACTCTAAATTTATCCTATCTGGGAACGGCCAACGATGCTCAGCAAATTTCGCTATTCACCGCCGCCGCCGTTAATGGTTTACAATTAAGCACTTACGATATTGGTCTGTATAAAACTGCCGATCGAATTGCCCATCCACTCGCAAAGCAAACGGCTACCCTAACTATTATCACGGAAAAAACCTTTCAAAAAGAAATTGAGCGAGCCGCCTACGAAGGGATCGCCAAAGCAAAAACCCAACTCAGCATTATGGATCTGGTTAACGCCCCAGGAAATAAAGCAATTCCGGAAGTACTGGGACAATGGGCCGTTAATTCCGGTAAGCGGTTTGGTTACAAGACCACCGTTTTTTCAAAAAAGAAAATTACCAGTACGGGCTTGCACGCACTACTCGCCGTCAACCGGGGTAGCGAATATACCCCTGCTTTCATCATCATGGAGTATAAACCTAGAAACGCAGGTAAGAAAAAATTACCTAAAGTAGGACTGGTAGGAAAAGGAGTTACCTTCGACACTGGTGGGATTTCGATCAAGGGCCATCAGAATATGCACTACATGAAAAGTGACATGGGCGGGGCCGCCGCCGTTCTGGGAACCATGGAACTGACCGCAAAATTACAGCTGCCGGTCCACCTGATCGGAATCGTTCCAGCGACCGATAATTGTGTGGACGCACTAGCCATCAAGCCCGGAGATGTTATTAATTCTTATAGTGGAAAAACCATTGAAATCATTGATACCGACGCCGAAGGTCGCTTGATCCTTGCGGATGGCCTCGCCTATCTCAATAAAAATTTCAAACCAGAAATCATGCTCGACCTCGCTACTCTAACCGGTAGTAGTGTTCGAACATTTGGCTATCAATGTGGTGCTGCATTTAGTAAAAATGAACAATTAATTGCACAACTTAGTGCTGCCGGCAATACCACCGGCGAACGAATATGGCCACTTCCCATCTGGGATGAATACCAAAGTCATATGGACAGTGACGTCGCTGATATTAAAAACTTTAGTGGACGTCCCGTTGCCGGAGCCATCAGTGCCGCTAAATTTTTGGAATTTTTCACCAACGAACATCCTCGCTGGGCACATCTGGATATTGCCGGGGTAGCTTTTGGAGATACTGGCTTTTCCAAACAAAAAAGTGCCACCGGATACGGTGTTGGATTGCTGGTAGAGTTTCTTAAAAACCTGGTGAAGTAGGACAATTGGCTTTCGGCCGGCTGAAAATTGCCGCTCTTCCATCGGTGAGGTACTCCAATTTGTGAGGGCTTTCAATTGGCGCTATTTTGACGTGATTGGGCTGACACTGTTACAAATTGAACCCGTCTAATACGTTCTGGCTCACCATCTACGGTAATAAAAATAACCGAAAAATAATTATTCACTTTTCCAGTTCTCCATAATATTTTTGTAATTTAACGTCTAAGTTGTTGGAAGGTTGTCGTTCAACGAGTCAGCAATCTACCTCCCTTGCATTAGCCAGGCAGGTTCAACGATTCAATATATTTTTTAAATTTACATATGAAAATACTACACATTAGTGCCGAGTGCTATCCAGCAGCGAAGGCTGGAGGGTTGGGAGACGTAGCAGGTGCTTTGCCAAAGTACCTAAACAAGACAGGTTTAGATACGGCAGTTATTATTCCCAGATACCATACCAAATGGCTGAACCAACAAACCTATCAGCAAGTTTTTTCCGGCGAATTTCATATGGGGCAAGAACGGATTTACTTTTCGATCCATCGGGTAGAAAACGATCCGACTAGCTTTCCACTTTACGTAGCCGATATTCCAGGAAAATTTGATCGACCGGGCGTTTACGCGGACGAAAACGGTCATGCTTACGCGGACGAACTTTCCCGTGCTATTGCCTTTCAACTAGCGACCCTCTACTGGATTCGTTCTCTGGAAACAAAACCCGAAGTATTGCATTGCCACGACCACCATACCGGGCTGGTTCCTTTTTTGGTGCGTTATGCCTACGACTTCGAATCTCTCAAAAATATCCCAACGGTATTTACCATTCATAATGGAGAGTATCATGGTGCTTTTCATTGGAACAAATTATATCTCTTGCCCGCTTTTGACAGTACGGCTGGCGGACTACTCGACTGGGACAATATGATTGTACCGCTGGCTTCCGCCGTTAAATGCTGCTGGAAACTCACTACGGTATCCCCTGGCTATATGGAAGAGTTAAAAAACAATTCCAATGGTTTAGAAAGTTTATTAAAGTCAGAACAAGCGAAATCAGTCGGAATTCTCAATGGCATTGATACCAATGTCTGGAATCCCAAGAAAGATGATTTTATTGCAGAAAAATTAAGCAGAAGCTTTAAAAAATATAAAGCAGCCAATCGGCAGGCATTATACGAACGATTTAATATCGACGAAGATTTACCTATTGTCGCTTTTATTGGCCGGCTGGTCCGCGAAAAAGGAGCAGAATTACTACCCGAAGCGATCAGTCGTTTTATCTACGATGAACATAAACTAGGTTTTATCATTTTAGGTACGGGAGATCCTAATCTGCACCAAATATTTGATAATATGCGAAAGCAGTTTCCGGGTCGTTTCGATGCGGCACTGGAATACAACGAAGGTCTCGCGCACCAGCTTTACGCAGGAGCTGACTTCTTAATGATGCCTTCTTTGGTCGAGCCGTGTGGTTTAAATCAGATGTACGCCATGCGTTACGGAACAGTCCCTGTGGTCCGGGCCGTGGGTGGTTTACGGGATACGGTCCCTGATATTGGCGGTGAAGATGGTGCGGGAATTTGCTTTGATTATTATTCCGTGGATGAGATTCATCACGCATTGATCCGAGCAGAAGGACTGGCCAGTGATCCAAAAGTCTTATTGGAATTACAGAAAAAAAATACAAAGGTAGATTTTTCGTGGGAACAATCGGCAAAGGCTTATGGCGATATTTATCAGGAGTTAATTAAATAATATCCCCAATCGTATCAATGGGATGATGACACTGCTGGGTTGCTCTTTCAACAAATTTTTATAAGAAAATAACAAATGATGTTTCCCGTCGTATAAACGATTTTAATAAAATTATTTTAAAAAACATAAACAATATTACTATGATTAAGATGGTCTCTATGATTCTTGGTGGCGGCGCGGGTACGCGTTTATATCCTTTGACAGAACAGCGTTCTAAGCCTGCGGTTCCAGTAGGTGGAAAATATCGGTTGATTGACATTCCGATTTCGAACTGTCTTAATTCCGGGGTAAAAAGAATGTTTGTGTTGACGCAGTTTAACTCTGCTTCGCTCAATAAGCATATTAAAAATACTTATCACTTTGATTTATTCAGTCGTGGTTTTGTGGATATTCTCGCAGCGGAGCAAACGCCCGGTGATGACAACTGGTTTCAGGGTACGGCGGATGCGGTAAAGCAGTGTATGAAACACCTGAGTAGTATAGACTATGACTATATTCTGATTCTCTCCGGTGATCAATTGTATCAGATGGATTTAGAGGCTTTTGCCAAAGAGCACGTAGCCAAGAAAGCGGAAATTTCGATTGCGACTATTCCAGTCACCGCTAAAGATGCATCCGCTTTTGGGATTATGAAAGTAAGGGCAGACGGGATGATTGATAGTTTTGTAGAAAAGCCTAAAGCAGAAGAATTATCCGGATGGGAATCTGAAGTAAGTGCCGAAAATAAGGCAGCCGGTAAAGTTTATCTGGCCTCAATGGGTATTTATATTTTCAGTAAAAATGTAATTAAGGATTTATTTAAAGAATACGATAAGGCAACAGATTTTGGGAAAGAGATTATTCCCAGTGCGATCACTTCCGGAAAAAGTGTAGCCAGTTACGAATACAGTGGCTACTGGGAAGACATCGGAAGTATCATCAATTTCTTCGAAGCCAATCTCGATTTGACAGGGCCATTGCCTCCGTTTAATTTATTTGATAACGAAAAAATTATTCATACCCGTCCTCGTAAATTACCTGCTTCCAAGGTCTTTGGCACCACCATGAATCAAGCCGTTCTTGCGGATGGTTGTATTGTCAACGCCAAATCTATTGAGAATGCCATCGTGGGTATTCGTTGCCGTATCAAAAAAGATACGGTCATTAAAAACGCCATTATCTTTGGTAACGATTATTACGAACTGGCAAAAGACGTTGATAATCCCGAAATCATCAACATGGGAATCGGTAAGGATTGCTTTATTCAAAATGCCATTGTCGATAAAAATGTCCGGATCGGGGATAACGTGACCATCATCGGCAGTAAAGATCTGGAAAATGTCCGCGAAGAAACCTATTGTGTCGTAGATGGAGTTATTGTCTTACGAAAAGGAGCTATCATTCCAAGTGGTACGGTAATCGGAAAGAAAAAAGGAGAGGAGATTATTCCTACCTACGAGCCGAAGCCGAGATACGAGGCGACGGGGAGTTGATCGGTGTCTCTTCTGGCGTAGGATAGTTAATCGGTGCTCTTTTAGCGTAGGATGGTTAATCGGTTAATTAGTTAATCGGTGTTCTTTTAACGTAGAATACTAATTAACCGATCCACTAATTAACTGATCCACTAATTAACTGATCCACTAATTAACCGATCCACTAATTAACCAATACACCAATACAACCAATTAACTAAACAACCAACATACATGCTAACCTTCCTCTGTATCACCAACTGCTTCAAGGGCGTTGACTTCCTAAAATCCTGCCACGCGGCGGGTAATAAAGTCTATCTGATTACTTCCAAAAAAGACGAACACAAGGCCTGGCCCCGCGATATTTTAGCGGATGTTTTTCTGATGGATCAAGATGAGACTGATCGCTGGAACATCACGGATTTAGTCAATGGACTGGCGCATTTTATGAAAGGGCAACGGATTGATCGTGTGGTGGCATTAGATGATTTTGACGTGGAAGCAGCGGCCCACGTACGGGAGCATTTTCGGATTCCGGGAATGGGAGAAACGACAAGTCGCTTTTTCCGGGACAAGCTCGCCATGCGGGTAAAAGCGCGGGACGCAGGTATTCCAGTGCCGGCATTCAGCTCCCTTTTTCACGATGAGGATATCAATAAATTTATCGCAGAAGTCGAGGCACCCTGGATGCTGAAACCACGGGGGGAAGCATCGGCGGATGGTATTCAAAAAATACATTCTGGTGATCAACTCTGGGAAGCAGTGCATAAACTGGGCGATCGTCGGCATCATTTTTTGGTAGAACAATTTAAACCCGGCGCGGTCTACCACGCGGACGCACTGACGGTGGACGGAAAAGTCAAATTCTGTCGGGTCTCCAGATATTTGAGTACACCGATGGAAGTGGCGCACGGTGGCGGAATTTTCCGTTCTGTTATTTGTAAGTTTGGTGGAGCGGATGATAAGAAATTACAAAAGCTAAATGCCGAAGTCATGAAGGCTTTTGGGATGCAGTACAGTGCTTCGCATACCGAGTTCATCAAAAACGAAGCGGATGGAAAATTTTATTTTTTAGAGACCGCTTCGCGCGTAGGTGGTGCACATCTGGCCGAGATGGTAGAAGCTTCTTCGGGGATCAATCTATGGGGAGAATGGGCCAGAATCGAAACGGCAAAAGCTTTGGATAAACCTTATAAATTACCTAAAGTTCGGAAGGACTACGCGGGGATTGTGGTTTCACTCAGTCGCTTTGAGCATCCGGATAATGCGTCATTTAGAGACGAAGAAATCGTCTGGCGACTGGATAAAAAATATCATATTGGATTGATTATTCAGGATAAAAAACAGGAGCGGATTCTGGAGTTGCTGGATGAATATGCGGGGAGAATTGGGGCGGAGTTTCATGCGAAGGTGGAGCGGTGAAAAAATAAAGAAACAAAGGATAATGAGAAAATAGCTTACTATAAATATGAATTAAACGTCTTGGGTAAATATAATTTTGAACTTAATAAAAGTTACGAAAACAGGTCCGTCCAGTAGCTCCCCTCTATTGAATTGTAACTTAAACTAAAAATTAAGATCAACAAAAAGACAAGCTAGAACGTTATTAAAGACAAAGGCAATTCTATAATTTAATTCCCGCTAACTACGTTCTAATTCCATGAGAAAATACGCTTGCTATCTTTTTGCATTAACAATACTTTTGTGCAGTTCCTGTACTCAAATTCAACAGCTAAATCCAATCAAGAAAAAATCGTCGGCCTATGCGGCTTATTACGAGTCCCTCGAAGCTGCCAACCTAACCAACTCCGGCATGGGCAAAGCCTGGTCGCAAGCAGGAGAAAAAGCCTTAAATGATAGTTTACGCGTTGCACCCCCCTACCAGGAAACGGGCTATTTTCGGGCGGAAACGCCCACTGCTTACGGGTTTTCTTTTTACCTGAAAGAAGGACAAACTTGTGAAATTGACTTGCGCGTACAACCCGACTCAATGCGGGTCTTTCTGGAATTATTTGAAAAAGATAAGACCACCAATACTCCATCGTGGAATTGGTTAAAAGAAATAGATTCCCAAACCAATCAGCTGGAATTTGTCGCCGACAAAACCGGATTTTATCACCTGCGCTTACAAGCAGAATTACTCGCGACTGGCTCTTATGAGTTGGATATCGGACTGGCGCCCAGCATCAGCTTTCCAGTATTAGATGGTGAGAATCGGGACATTGGTGGTTTTTGGGGCGATCCTCGCAGTGGGAAACGCAAACATAAAGGCGTAGATATTTTTGCTGATAAAGGGACACCTGTCCTGGCGACGGGTCCGGGAACAGTTAGTCGGGTAAAGACCGGCGGATTGGGTGGTAAAACAGTCTGGGTGCGGGATGACAAATTTGGTCACCAACAATATTTTGCGCATTTGGACGAGCAGCTTGTTATTCCCGGCCAATCGGTCAACACCGGAGACACCCTTGGCACGGTAGGAAATACGGGCAATGCCCGTACCACTCCACCGCATCTGCATTATGGAATTTATAAAGGCAGTGGACCGGTAGACCCACTGCCTTTTCTTTATAAAGAAAAAAATAAATTTTCGAAACCAAACATAAATCTTGCTTCATTAGGAAAACAGTACCGCGTCGGTAAGAGACCCGGCAAACTATATAAAAGTCCCTATAAAAAAGGAAAGGTGATTCAACAGTTGGACGCACATACGCCCGTGCGGATAACGGGCGGAGCGGAAGGATATTACCGGGTAACGACAGTGGATAAACATCATGGATTTATTAAAAAACAATATATTGTTATGCTTGATAAGCCAATCGAATATTTTACGACTAAAAAAGAGACAATTGTTTTATACAATCTTAGTTCTGCGGATATTCCGGTAGCTACTTTGCCAGTTGGAAAACGGGTGGCAGTCATCGGAAAATCAAAAAAGGCAAAGCTTATCCGAACGGGAGAGGGAATCTTGGGATGGGTTCAGGTGCTTTAATCTTTTTTTAGTTTAACAACTCAACCGCCTCTCGCAACATCTCCAGCGCTTCTTCCGTCCCCTTAATTTCTCCTTCCTTCACTTCTAACTCATTTTGATACAAAGGCAAAGCTGCGACCACGTTACTATCCAACGCTTTTAACGACCAGGTCAATGACCTCATCGCTTTTTCACCTCTGGGTTCGTTTGGCAAATAAGTGATCGCTAAAACAGGTTTACCAACCAACTCTCCACTGGAAGCCAACCACTCCAATGCATTTTTTAAAACGGCGGGGAGATTGTGAATATATTCCGGCGTCGCAATGATCACCCCGGCGGCATCGAACACGGCTTTACGCCAAATGACCACTGCAGGCGGTAAAGGGTTTTTATCTGCAGCAACGGTATACAAAGGAAGACTTATCAAATTCTCAAAATGAATAAAATGTTGATCTGGAAAAAACGTAGAGAAGGCCTTTAGCAAAGCAGTATTGGTGCTGGGCGATCGGCTGGAACCGGAGACGGTGAGGTAGTGCATATTGGTGGATCGGTTAATTGGTGGATTAGTTAATTAGTGGATTAGTTAATTAGTGGATCAGTTAGTTGGTATTCCACGATAAAAAAGAGCACTAATTAACCGATTAACTAATTACCCCATCTACGATAAAAGAGCACTAATCCACTAATCCCCCTACTACCCGATACTGTGGAACCGTCACTGCCCCAAAATCTTTGGCGAAAGAATTTTCGGTACGGCTGTTAAAATCCAGGAGCACCGGACGGCCGGCGTTGCCGCGAATGAGCATATCGAATAATAAAGTATTGGCCCCCATTTTTATTCCGCGAGGAGAGACGTTGGACATCAGGCGCATTATTTTTCCGTGGCTGAAGATAAAAAATCCGCAGGCTAGGTATTCTTGTTTGTCCGTCATGACGCCCGACGCAAAGCCATTTCCACGGTGCAGGGCATTGTACATAATCCGCTGGTAAGCATGGAAATTATGGTTGATGTTAATCGTATTGTCTTTGGTGTGAATCCGGTAAAAATCGGCGACTTTTTCGGGTTTCAGGTTAGAGTTTAGGATCAGTTTATTTTCTCTGGCCAGATCCATTTGTTCGTCCACACGAGGTAGATAGTTTTTTTCCAGACTTTCGTAATCTTTATTTAGCAATAATTGATGATTATAAACCGTAGAAGGTTTGATGGAAAAATCAGTTGGCCAATTCACCCCTGAATTGAGCATAAAATTATATTGTTGATACGAAGTGGGGATCGCCTCTAAAAACGCTTTGACGCGAGCCATACTCAGAACGTTGATCGAATAAATTCCTATTTCTTTAATCGGGTCGGGTGCGGTTAGAATCTGACTGCTCAGGGGGAACAACGGAAAAACAGATTCGTAATCACCTTCTACCAAGGCATCCCATTCTTTGACCGTATTTGTGAGATACCACCAGTAACCGTAAACGTTTCCACGCGTTGCGTAATGAACACAGGAGTCCCATTTTGTCTTATCTAAATCTTCGTGTTTTACCAATTGTATGTTCATACTTGCATTTTTCGATTCAACTGACTAAATTGTGACATAATTAAGACCTTATACCAAATTTTTACTAACCAAATTAAATTTAGATTAATTATGAAAACCTTCAGGTTCAAAACTAACATTGAATCCACCCAATCAGTTGCGAATATTTCTGATTTTATTGATAATACCAATGGAATTAAAAATTGGGAAATTGATCTTCGCAGTCCCGACAAGGTACTGACGATTCGTGGTGATGTTAATCGACCGGATGTCATGGTAAAAAAAGTTCATAAAGCGGGCTTCCAACTGACGCCCCTGAGTTAGACATCACGGTTAACGACTAACCCTACTTAAAGACATAAACAGCAAAAAACTATCTGTTTATGTCTTTTTTATTTTCTAACCAATTATTCAATGTCTGCGAATTATCTTTCGTAAAAGCAGGATCATAGATAGGGAGTTTTTGCAAAAATATCTTTATTTCAGAAAAGGTATTGGCGTTTCGCGTGGCGAGATAGACTTCCTCCTGGTGATTTTTTCTATAATATTCAATCAATGGATAAAAAGCAGAAAGCGGCGTTCCCTGATCTGCGTAGATCGTTCTATAAATGCGATCTCTTCTATTCTCTGGTACTTTAATTGTATGTTTTTCCTCTGCTAAATCAAAGTTATATTCTTCTTTGAGCAAATGACCTAATTGCATTCTGTATTTATCACCAAATTCTTCTTGAAATGCTAATTTTGGGATACCATATAGGTTGATTGCATCAAATGATAGATTTTAGAACCTTTACCAAGAACTGCTCATTCCAGGCAGCTCTTTTTCGTATCTTTTTGAGACTATCTTTATTTTTATGTTTCAGTAATAA
>CALLPK010000018.1 GCA_938015415.1 uncultured Saprospiraceae bacterium | reverse complement strand
TTTCGTTTTAGCTACGCCATGCTGTTTGTAGTAGTTAATAATTTCAAGCTTTTCAGCCTTGGTCCAATGTTTTCGATGTTTTGACATATTCACACAATTTTATAAAACTAAAATTAATAAATTGTGTCCAGTTATTTAGGGGGTTAGAGAGTTACCATGTAACTGTATACTTGAAAAAGTAAGGATAAAGATTAAAAAAATGTTAGATTGCTTTTTAAATATTGAAAAGCAGATAGACATTTTCTGTCTTCTATTTTTAAGTAAAACATGTAATGTTTTTTTCATTGTTTTTTAATTAAAGATTAAAGAGTATTAATTTGAAAGCTATTTAAGAATGAATATTTGTCTACGAGATGATGGCCATGGATTTTAATATAGAATTACTTTTTGATTCTCTATCAGAGAGGAGCAATAACGAGAGGAGCAATAACGAGAGGATAGAGTGGATATACAAAATGTAATTATCGAAAAGGGTGCCAAGATGAGCGAAAAATTGTTTTTTTATTAAATCTGTGACATAGTAATTATTATATTCGTGCGTGAAAATGTAAGGGGTAGAGACAACGAGGAGACTTAGAAGATCTAACGGAGTTTGTCTATTGAATGAAAAGATTTGGGGATTTGACAGTGATAAATGGAGAGATTAGTGAGTAATTATTTCCTGGTAATCTTGAGGTGTGGTACATTTTCTAAATTCCAATCAATTACTAGGCCCCCGGCTAAACTACGGGCAATCTCCGCTCCGTATACTACCTCACAAAGATATAGCGCCGCTTCAAAGGACTTAGCTCCGCCAGCAGAAGTGATGAATTTTCCATCATGGACAAATAAAACACTATCGCGAATATCCAGATTCGGAAATCGTTTTCGATATTTTGGAATATCACTGGGAAAAGTGGTAGAGGAAACTTCGTCCAGTAAACCGGCTTGTGCCAATACAAAAGCGCCGTCACAATGAGAAGTTACGTAAAGTGCATCTTTGCTAGTTTTTCGCACAAAATCTAACATCACCTCATCCTCTAAATCTGTATCTAAGTGATGCTCGGCACTGGGAACAACCAGGATGTCGATAGAAGGTAAATCAGGGGATAGATAATTGTAATCAGGTAAAATTCGCATTCCTTCAAAACTTGTAATTGGTTCTAAGGTATTGGCTACCGTAAAGGTATTCATGGCCTTAATTTTTTTTCTGAAAATAGTGTGTTGAAAAATATCATAAGGAGCGGTGAGTTCGGTATTATAAACGCCGTCCATGATGAGTAGTGCTACGTTGTAGCGGTTGGCGACGAGGGGAGGAGGATTGGAAACGGTGGTCGCAGATTGGGGTGGAGCTGCAGTATTTTGATCGGTTGGAGAGCAAGCTGCAAAAATGAGTAGGATAAGAAGATAGCGCATAGAGTGATTTTTTAATAAAAGTTTTTATAAACAGGAATATGGGTTGAAATTTAGGCAGAATGCTTCTTGCTTCACTCGAACGCGGTTATATTTTTAAATGCTAGTTTCTTACTAGTTAATATTTCAAGATACTAAACTTGAATGTTCTTTGGTAATTTGCTTTGCTACCCGTTGTGCACTTCGTACGGCACCTTCCATATATCCAGGATATTGTTTAGCCGTTTCTGCTCCGGCCAGGTAGAATTTTCCGTCCATTAAAATGTCTGAAAAAATGGCGTGTCCATTATTTTGGTGAGGCAAAACATGTTGGTCATAAGGGGCATAAGTAAAAGGTTCATTTTGCCAAACACCTTCTTCATAGCTGACAAAATCTCTTGCTTGTGGACCATAATATTTTTCTAGTTGTGTCAAGACCATTTCTAATCGTTCTTCTTTGGAGACCGAAAAATAAGCGCCATTGAAAAAACCTTTTATTGAGAAATATTTATCCTTAGCATCGGCGTGATCATACATTTCTGGAATGGGACCTACGTTACTAAAAATGGTTCCACTGCTGTTTTCTGCTCGCCAAAAAGGCGTCGTATAACGGAGTCCCACTTTGATTGATTCTCCCATCCAGGTGTGCGTAGTCGCAGTTATTTTTTCAAACGTTTCTGGTAGGCTTGGATTAAATTTAATGGTATTGGTTAATAGAAAAGGAGGCAAGGTAGAAACAACTAAATCTGATTGAAATTCATTTATTTTTGTTTTAACAGAAAGGCCGTTAGTTGTGGATGAAATGTTGGTAACTACTTGATTTAGTAGAATGTTTTTGTGTTTAATTTTTTCGACAAGTGAATTGATTAAAGCGGAAGAACCTCCTTTGATTCGATAGCTTGGGTCGTTGTTAGGAGGCAGCGAAACCAGTTGTGGAGGACTGGTAGAAATTGGTTCATAAATAGCTCGGTCTCCTAGGATTTGTTCGAAGATTTCAAGGTCTAATTCTGTCAATAAGTTATTAAGTTCTTGATGTTTTTTGCCTAACCAAGTAGCTCCTATTTCTAATGGTGCAGTTCCTTCTTGATAGTTGGTAAAAATTCGGCCACCTATTCGTGATCTAGCTTCTAAAAGTTGATAAGAAATATCTTTTTTTTGAAGATAGTAAGCTAAAGTTAAACCACTAAGACCGGCGCCGATAATGAGTACGGAAGGAGTGGATGTTTTTTTATGTTCTATCATGTTTTGTTGGGGGTTGAGGTTGTTTTTAATAGGTTTTTTCTCGCAGAGACGCAAAGAACGTAGAGGCACTCGATTGTGTAACGTGTATATCTTTTGTATATGAATTTTTCAAACTGATTTACATCTGAAAAATTAAAAATTACCAAAATTTACCCCGCCCCTAAAGAGAGTTTTGATAATTTTTAGTTTTTCTCTCTTAAGGGATGAGTAATGAAATTAAAAAGTTTTCGAAACAAATTTCTACACTCGAATGCCCATCTCTCTCATTAATAGGGTCGCATTAAAACTCTGACTTACCCCCGGTTTGAGTTTATAATCAAAAATCAATTTCCCATTTTCAACCGCGACTTCTATACAAAGATTTTCGATCGCACCGTCTGCCGTTTCGGCCATTGCACCCAGTTCTAAGTCGTGGGTAGCAATAATTCCAGAACCTTTTGATTTTATTAATTGGGTGATTAATGCTTTTGATCCCGTATGGCGATCGTTGGAGTTGGTTCCTTTTAAAATTTCATCCATTAAAAATAATACATTTTCTTTTTCTTCGACCGCTTCGATGATGATTTTTAAACGTTTGAGTTCGGCGTAAAAAGAGGAAGTACTTTCGTGTAGAGCATCTTGCGTGCGCATACTACTATAGAGTTCCAGGATGGGTAAACTTAACTTTTCGGCACAAACGGGTGCACCTGCCATCGCCAGCACAATATTTAATCCGACGGTCCGTAAAAAAGTGCTTTTTCCCGCCATATTACTACCCGTTACCAATTTGATATGTCCTTTGGTTGGAATTTTGATATCGTTGGAGACCCGCTCTTTTGGCGCGATCAGTGGATGCCCCAGTCCGGTTGCGTTGAATAGTGGTGCAGTAGTGATTTCGGGAAATACCCAAGCGGGGCGATTATAGTATACGGTCGCAAAACTAACCAGTGCTTCAAATTCTGCCAGGGCCGCAAACCACTGCGGGAGATCGTCCCGTTGTTCCGCTTTCCATTGTTCCAAACGGTAAACCCACTGTAAATCCCAGAGCGTAAAAATATTCAGAATGATGACAAAAGCATTATAACGCAAGTTTAATTGGTGAATAATAAAAGACAATCGTTTTAACCGCGCCGATGCTTTTTTGGCATCTGTATCCAGTGCCGAGCTCAGGGACTGTAACTTGTCGGATTGAAAATGTTTATCTTCTAAATGCTCAATCAAATAAGCATAGTAGGCCAACGTTTTTCCCGCGTTGGTCGTTTGTACGTGGGTTTGGTTGACCTGATTCAGTGTAACACGTAACATATAAAATGCGGCAAAGAAAAACACCATAGAGATGTACCAGGGCCAATGAAAAATCCAAACGTATAAACCGATAAAGGAGAGGACCGGAGCGACGATCAAAGCCGCTTTGTTTAAGGAATTAGACCGGATAAAATCTGGTTGTGCCAGCCATGTTTTCAATTGCTCCAGATGCTCGGGCGCATCTTCTGTGGACATCCCGTGCGCACGAAATTTTTGCCGCCATTCCAGCTGATCCTGCAGTTCTGCAATTGCTTGTTGCCGATCGCGAATTTCGGAGGCGTCGGCAACGGTGGTCAGATATTCGGCCAACCGTTTTTTACCCATTGAAGTGGTCGTACGGTTAGCATATTGAAAAAAAGAATACGGGCCAAAAATATCCATATCGATACTGTTGGGATGCGCCGGGTCCATAAACTCTTTACCATCCGCAAAAGCCTGGAAGTCATCTTGCATAAAAGCCAGTTCCTGGCGATTGATAAGGGCCAGTGCTTCTTCAATTTGTTTTTCGTGGAGTAGTCGTTGGTGCCAGATGACCAGTCGATAAAAGGTCGCTAAAAAAATGAAAGTTGCTATTATTCCTATTAATGGGTTGGTAGAGTATAGAAAAATTAATATGGCCAGTCCAATGATAAAACTAGCCAGTCTTACAAGGCCAAATTTTTCATAACGCGCCTGTAATGCGGTGGCTCGCTGTTTAAAATCTTCCGCTCTTTGTCGATATAATTCATTTAATGTCATATTACAAAAGTAATCCTTCTGGCAGAAATAGAACAAACGAATGAAAAACTATTGGATTAAATGGCCTTTGATCATAAACAATTGCTCGGATCATCGTATTTTTGGGCAAAATGATAGCTAAATCACAGAATCAGCGGATAATCCTGGGCCTTAAGGTCCGGCAATTGCGACAGCAAAAGAATATTACTTTCAAGGAGTTGAAAGAGCAAACGGGTATGTCCGTTTCTTACCTTAATGAGATTGAACGAGGTAAAAAATACCCTAAAGACGATAAAATTAAATTGTTGGCGGATGCACTGGGAGAAGAGGTGGCGGTACTCATTTCACCCGATTTAGAGGGAAATTTGATTCCTATCGGCGAATTATTGCAGTCTAATTTTTTGAGTGAGTTACCGCTGGACATGTTTGGTATTGAACTGATGAAAGTGGTAGAGATCATCGCTACGGCCCCCGCAAAAATTGGCGCTTTTATTTCTACGTTGGTGGAACTATCCCGTAATCATGCGGTGGGAGAGGCTAATTTTTATCAGGCTGCCGTGCGCGCCTATCAGGAATTACATTTTAATTATTTTGAAGAAATAGAGGAAGCAGCTGCTCAATTTGTAAAAGCGCATGATTTTCCGGAAAATGAAGCAATTTCTATCGATTTGCTAGAACAAACCCTTAAAAAAGCGTTTAAGTATCGGATTGTAGAAAATGGACTGGACGATTATCCCGAATTGAATGGATTTCGATCGGTATATATTCCGAACTCTAAAAAACTATTACTCAATAAAAATATTACGGATACTGAAAGAACCTTTCAATATGGCAAAGAACTGGCCTTCCAGTATTTAAAAATGTCCGAAAGGGCCGTAACTTCTTCGTTGGTTAAGGTAACTTCCTTTGATCAGGTACTTAATCATTTTAAAGCGGTGTACTTTGCGTCGGCTATCTTAGTGAATAAAAAGTCGATCACCAGAGATCTTAAAGCATTTTTTGACCGGGAAATCTGGAACGGAGAAGCCTTTTTAGATTTACGGAGTAAGTATAATGTCTCTCCTGAAATTATGCTGGCCCGATTGACCAATGTATTACCGAAATATTTGGGGTTAAAAAAATTCTTCTTTATCAGAGTAGTACATGATCCAAAAGGAGGCGATTTTCAAATTGATAAAGAATTACATTTAAATAATAGTCACCATCCGCACAGCAATAATCAGTCGGAGCATTATTGCCGGCGCTGGTTATCCGTTGCTTTATTAAACGATTTAAAGGAAATGCAGCAGCGTGGTAAATATGTTGGTACGATTGTTGGCGCCCAGCGCAGTACCTATTACGGTACAAAAGATGAGTACTTTTCTTTCACTTTTGCCCGACCGGGTTATGGAGACGGAAAGCGAAATTCCAGTGTGACGATCGGCTTGTTTTTGGATGATGCGACTCGTCAGGCTATTCGTTTTGTGGATGATCCGTCGATTGTCAGCCAAACGGTCAATATTACCTGTGAGCGTTGTCCCATCAGTGATTGTGCAGTCCGCGTAGTGCCAGCCCGAGTCATCAATCGCCGGGAAAAAAGAAAAAGAATTCAGGAGTCTTTAAATGAAATTCTCGAAAAATAATTTTTTATAAAAATGAAATATTCAATTCTGCTTTTATGCTGTCTGCCTGCATTTTTTGTGTCGGCTCAGACCAATTCTATCACGGTAGAAGATATCTGGAAGGATTATACTTTTTATGCGCGTTCTATTCCTGGTTTTAATTTTCAAAAAGATGGAAGACATTACACGCGTAAGGAAGGTAATAAAGTAGTTCAGTATGATTTGCTGACCGGTACCAAAACGGATGTATTACTAGATGCTGTCACTTTGCCAGCGACGGATAATTTTAAAAATATCTTTAGTAGTTATTCTTTTAGTAGTGGCGAAGACAAGATGTTGTTGGCGAGTGATCTGGAGTCGATTTATCGGCATTCTACAAAGGGACATTTTTACGTGGTGGATCGTACGACGAATAATTTATCTTCGCTGGATCAGGAAGCAAAGTTGAGTCTGGCTACTTTTTCACCCGATGAGCAGCGCGTGGCATTCGTGAAAAATAATAATTTATTTGCTAAGGACCTGGTTAGTGGGGAAACCCGACAGATTACCACTGATGGTAAAGTCAACGAGGTTATCAACGGGATGGCCGATTGGGTATACGAGGAAGAGTTTGGAAAAACGAAAGCTTTTGCCTGGTCGCCCAATGGAGATCAGATTGCTTTTATTCGCTTTGATGAAACGGAAGTGAGAGAGTTTATTATGACGATCCACAACGACGACGCTTATCCCGAATATCAAAAATTTAAGTACCCAAAAGTGGGGGAGAAAAATTCAAAGGTCAGCGTTCACGTCTTTAATTTTAATACTTCTAAAACAACAAAAATTGATCTGGGGAACATGGATGATCAATACGTGCCGAGAATTAAGTGGACGCACGATAATAATGGGTTGGTTGTTTTTAAAATGAATCGCCACCAGAATAATTTACAATTAATTTTGGCAGATACTAAAATGGGAACGACCAAAATACTTTTGGAAGAAACCAACGATTACTACATCGACATTACGGATGATTTGAATTTTTTAAAAGATAAAAAACATTTTGTCTGGACGAGCGAGAAGAGTGGTTTTAATCATGTTTATCTTTATGATATGGATGGTAAATTAGTGGGTCAATTGACCAATGGAAATTTTGATGTGACGAAATTATACGGCGTGGATGAGCTGAATAAAAAAGTTTATTTTCAAGCGGCTGAGAAATCTCCGCTAGAGCGACAGATTTATAGCGTAGATATGGATGGAAATAATAAAAAGAATTTGACGCCTTTTGCGGGAACGAATGCAGCACAATTTTCGAGTACTTTTGATTATTTTGTGAATACTTTTTCAACCGCCAATACGCCGCCGACTTTTACGGTATACGATCGTGCGGGAAAAGAAATTCGGGTGATTGAGGATAATAAAAAACTGGTGAGCATTCAGCAATCTTACGGGACCCAACCTCTGAATTTTTCTAAAATTAAAAATGCTGCCGGTGACGAATTAAACGCGTGGACGATCAGACCACCCAATTTTGATTTGACCAAAAAATATCCGGTGCTCATGTACGTGTACGGCGGGCCGGGTAGTCAGACAGTCAAAAATAGTTATGGATATAATAATTACTGGTGGTTTCAGATGCTGGCGCAAAAAGGGTATATCGTGGTGAGTGTAGACAATCGGGGGACAGGTGCACGGGGAGAAAAATTTAAAAAAATGACTTATCAGCAACTCGGTAAGTATGAGACGGAAGATCAAATTGCGGCGGCTAAATACTTGGCGGCGCAGCCGTATGTAGATGGTGATCGAATTGGGATCTTTGGATGGAGTTATGGAGGTTATATGTCTTCGTTGGCAATATTAAAAGGAAATGACGTCTTTAAAACCGCAATTGCCATAGCACCCGTCACCAATTGGAAATGGTACGATAGCATTTATACAGAGCGATATATGCGTACAGACGACGAAAATCCGGAGGGTTATAAAGAAAATTCTCCCGTTTATTTTGCCGACCAACTCAAAGGAAATTATCTGTTGGTACACGGTAATGCAGACGATAATGTACACTTTCAAAATAGTGCCGAAATGGCCAAAGAATTGATCAAAGCCAACAAGCAATTTGATACTTATTTTTATCCAAATCGAAATCATGGAATTTATGGGGACAATGCGCGGTTACACTTGTATACAAAGATGACGAACTTTTTGATGGAGAAGCTTTGAAAGGAGGGTAATGAATAATTTCTTTTATCGTGTTTCTTCTTAATGAATAATTAATAATGCTCGTTAACGTGGTTTTTTTCAAGAAAGATTGTTATTCATATTTTTGAATTTGATCAAATTATTTTAGAATCTCCAGTTTTCAGAGCAGACTCACTGATTAACCGATCCACTACTCACTGATTAACCGATCCACTAATTAACTAGCGAAAATGGCAAAGAATAAAAAAGATAAAACGCCCCAAAAAATAGAGATCAAAAATCGTAAAGCGGCTTTTGAATATAAGTTTTTGTCGGGCTTTGAGGCGGGAATTATGCTGACCGGAACCGAGATTAAGTCGATCCGCAACGGAGAAGCGAATCTGAATGATGCTTTTTGTTTTTTTAGAAAAGGCGAGTTGTTTATCAAAAACATGTTTATCGCCGAGTACTCGTTGGGTACCATTCACAACCACGAAACCCGTCGCCTCCGTAAGCTCCTCCTCAAAAAAGTAGAACTTCGTAAGCTGGAAAAACGCGTCAGCGAAAAAGGCTATTCCATCATACCATACCGAATTTATATCTCCGACCGGGGGCTGGCTAAAATAGATATTCAGTTATCTCAGGGTAAAAAATCTTACGATAAACGGGATAGTATTAAAGAGCGCGATAATAAGCGGGAGATGGATCGGTTGAAGAAGATTAAACTGTAAGTTATTTGTCTTTTTATTGTTAAATAATTGGAAACATAATTATTATTACTTATACTTATGTCAACGGGTCAACCCTTCGATCCTGTTTTTTAGTTTTTTGTACACTGTAACATCGTATTTTTTATGCTTTTAAATCAGATGGCTGATTTAGAGAGTGTTATCTTTTTAATCAAAAAGTTGCATTTGTTACTTGAATATAAAAAATACCCTCCCCATTATGAAAAAAAATATACTCTTCCTCCTCCCATTCCTTTTCTGTACGCTCTCCGTCTTCGCCCAATCCCTCATTGGAGAAAACAAACAATGGTTTATCGGCGAAATTTTTATCACCCAACCTCCGAAGACCTCAATTGTTCGGATGGAAGGAGACACGATCATCGATAACAGAGTGTATAAAAAATTATTTGGGACCAGAGATACCGTCAACCAAGAATGGTCACCGTTTCAAGTATTTATCCGAGAAGATAGTATAAAAAAAATATGGTTGCGAAGCCCTGATAACGAAGAAACGCTACTATACGATTTTAACTTGATGGTAGGCGATAGCTTTTTAATCGATAATGGAGGAGGTTGGACCTGTTCAATTCCGGTAATCGAGGTAGATTCTGTCACATTAAACAACGGAGAACGGCGTAAGAGAATTATCTTTTCCTATCAGGCATTTGGAGATATGGAAGATGAAGTCTATTGGGTCGAAGGAATTGGCAGTCAATTTGGCTTATTATATCATACCGACGCTTATTGTCAAAATCCTGATTTTGGTCAGTGGCTTAGATGTTATTTCGAAGATGGCCAACGACAATTTGGTCAGGTACCGGATGGAGAATGTTTTTATGAGTTTATTACCAATACGGATGATTTAGATACGCAGACGAGTTTTAGTATTTATCCGAATCCGGCGAGTGAGCAACTTACCATTACCTTACCAGGTAGCCAACGTCGAAACTGGGAATTGCTTAATTATCATGGACAACGAATCCGTCAAGGTGAAGTAAACAATACGGGCGATCAGATTTCGGTCGTCGCTTTACCCAGCGGGATTTACTTTTTAAAAATAAAAGGATTAGGTGTGCAAAAAGTAGTGATAGAATAAAAAAGCCTTTTATTTTTCCATGAAAAAACGCCCAAACCGGATTCCCGATTTGAGCGTTTTTATTAGAAACTTTTATCTTGATTATCTGCCATTCTACAACTGTTGTTTAATCAACTTCTGCGGAATAGAGCGTTTTCCATCTGCTTTTAACCAAACAAAATAAACGCCCGATGGTAAATCACTGGTGTCATAATTATAGCGATCTATTTCATTCTCTACAAAAGACTGCTGTAAGAATACTTGCCCCAGTTGATTGGTAATGATCATTTCAAAATCCTGTCCGTTCATTTTATCCAATCCAATCACCACGTGATCCGTGGCTGGATTTGGTGCTAAACTCACCAACTGAGGATCTGAATAGAAAGCATTTTCCTCACCCCTCATACTGGCACTGCTCGCCCCGATCACTGCCGTATAATCTTCTACTTCTCCAAAAGGAACGGTGCCACAAGGATCGGCAAAAGCATCTCTGGCTACAATTACCCGCATGCTGGTCGAGCCGTCTAGTGCACCGTCCGGGATGGAAAGATTACTGGCCTGGGCAACACTGGTTACACCACTTCCACTCGCCGGAGCGGGAACTACCGCTTCGTAGAAAATTTCATCGGCTTCGTAAATATCATTTTGATTATAATCGATCCACACGCGCCAGTAAGCATCAGCCGTTACGTAACTGTATTTTGCCGTAAGGGAAATATCATTGTTACCATCTTTTCCTAACATCATCGCCGTACTGGTAAAGTCAGAATAGGTAGACTTGCTGGATGCTTTTGTTGTTCCATTAACCGTCACTTCGCTGACCCATTCGTGCCAGGGGAAATCACTTTCCGCTTCACAGTTTGGTTCCCCTGTTGGCGGTGTAATGGTTCCATCAACGGTAAAAGGTCGAGTGTCTAAATTATTATTTTCGTTAGATTCGGTGATGACCTCATCAAAGTCTGCTTTGGCAATTAAGAAATAATTCCCCGGAGCCGTATTGGCCGGAATGGTGATGGCGCCCGTAATATCAGAGGTGGTTCCGATACCTGTATTACCCGTGGGTACTTCGCCGACCAACACATCATTACTGCTCAGCGTGGCATCGGTACTCAGCACAAAACCAATTCGGTAACTGTCCGTTGCGATGGCCGTTCCGGCGTTCGTCAGATCAAAACTAAAACTGGCTACCTCGCCTGGGTCAGCACTATAATTACCACTTGCAAAGGCTACCTGAAGATCGGGTTCGTTGGTGGGAGGCGTTACCTCGCCGTTGGTCAAACAAATATCATCCGCAATTAAAGTTCCATCTCCAAAGCCTCGCACAGAAATCTCAATAAAGGCCGTATTAGGGGGTGCAGTTTCTGTCTTTTCATACAAGGTATAGGTTGAACCAACGGTAAAATAATCTGTTTCGTTAAGAATAGGCTGGTAACTACTACTCATATATTTGATACTGATACCGGCATTCTTATTACCGCTTCCGCTTCGCAAATAAGCTTTTAAGTTAAACGTATTTCCGGCCGTAGTAGAGAAACTTCTAAATACGCGGCTGCTGCCATTTCCTAGTTCGACGGCATTGTTTCCGGTACGGACATTATTAGAAATAATCGCCGTATTTCCTGCTTGCACCCAATCGGTTAGTCCATTTTCAAAACCGGCATTCGTCAGTAAATTATTTTCACAATCATCCGTTGGAGGAGGAGGTGTACCATCCGAACAAGGTCCAATGGGTAATATTACCTGTAAAAATAATTCGCAGCTATTACCATTGGTACTATTAATATCCCGGATAAATAAAATTTCATCTCCTCCGGCAATTGGGAAAGGTCCCAGATTAACGGGGACATTATAATCGTAAAGATTGTTATTGTACCGCCACTGAGAATTAGGGTTGGGAGTAGCCGAGGTAATGGTCGCATCAAAATAATATAAATCATCACCAGGATTATTGGGTGTACCATTATCGTCACAAGTAAAATTGCTGGTCGTTCCCGTCAACGGACAAATTGGTCCATTTGTTCCTTCTTCAATTACTACGGTATAATCTTCTACTTCTCCTACTGCAAAAGTCTCACACGCATCAGGATAAGCACCTTGCTTCATGGATACCCGCATCCGCGTAGTACCGATGGTTGCGGATTGAGGAACGGTAATGTTTGCAAAAATGGCCGTTGGAGGCGCGGGTGCCGCGGGTGCCGTGGTGATGGTTTGAGCGGCGATCTCTGAATTTTCAAAAACACCATTTTGATTATAATCGATCCATACGCGCCAGTAGACATCCCAGGTGAAATAACTCCATTGACTAACCAGCGTAATTTCCTGTGTTGTACCCGTTCGTAAAGCCGTCGATCCCTGACCGGTGAAATCACTGTATTTAGATTTGCCGGAACTATTAGTTATGTTACCAAAGAAAACCGTACTTATCCAGTTTTGCCACGGTTGATCTCCTTCACTTTCACAATACGTGTTGGGATTGCTATCTACTGCGCCACTTCCAATCGCAGTACAGCCATTGGTGTCTGTAATGGTAACGGTATAACTTCCTGGAGTGGCATTATTAATATTCGGGCCGGTAGAACTGTTGCTCCAAAGATAAGTGTAAGGGGATGTTCCTCCGGTTGCGTTGGTGGTGATGGTATTTCCCGAAACAAAAATATTTGGCGAAATAGGTGCTGGATTAAAAATTCTGGCACTACCACCAATAGTCGCTTCATTAGCATCGGTGACCGTTATATTGGTCGGTATATTTATTCCCAAATTATTGAATGTAAGATTATTTCCCGTATAAATTTCTCCCTGAAAAAGTATCTGGTAAGGAGGGTTTCCACCGCTAACGGAAATACTGACAGAACCATCGTTTGCGTCGTGGCAAGTAATATTCGTACTGGTTATGTTGATGGTCAGTGGATTGTTATCATCGCCCGTATATTTGACGACTCCACCTCCGTTAAAGTACCAAATTCCGCTAACGGGATCGCTTAGTACCCCTCCGCCACCGGCACGAACGATAAAGCTATCGTCGTTTGTAAATAGTTCGTTGTCTGTCCCGTCGTTGCGATATAAGCCACCAGAATTAAAAATATCGCCACCGTAAAAATAATCTCCCTGAGGACTGAATCCGCCATTGAATCCGCTGAATACATTGGTGGCATATTGTTCAACCGATTGACCATCAAAGGTGAAATGAGAGGTAGAACCATTGAATCGGCCACGGAAGAAAATTTCACTACCGTCGGGCCGACCCGTAATATAGTCTGTGTAATTATCCTCCAGATCACTGTTATCCGTGGTGAAAATAGTGATGGTATTATTTTCCAGTTTTGCGACACCGTTAAAACTGGTAACCCAGGCGACACCGTTAGCATCCACGTAGAGGTTATTGACATCCTCGGGTAGATCTGTTACTTCGGCGTAGTTGTTCCAGGTTTGGGTATTGGGTTGAAAACGAACGAGCCATCTGGTCGTGGGAGAAAAACCTCTGGCCAAAGCATAAATCGTTCCGTCGGGTGCTGATTTAATGGCTTCGATATTATTCGTAGGAATTTGTCCATTGGTATTGGCCGTAGTGTAGTTGGTCCAACTATTTCCATTATAATGAAAGATCCCATTTTGTTGGGTTCCGACCCAAAATTGGTTGTTATCCGTAGCCGTTAAAGAAACCAGTCTTACGGACCCATCGATCGGGCTATTTGCACGATGAAAATAGCTAATGGCTCCGGAAGCAGGATTTAGTTTAGAGATTACCTGACTGCCGCCGATGGTGTAAAGATTACCACCAGCATCAAAATCCTGTTCTAAACTACTATTTCCATTTGCTACAAACCCTGCGTATTTTACCTCCCAGTTATTACCATCAAAACGTTGTAAACCTTCCTCAACTGTAAAATTTCCTTGACTTAAGTAGAGGTTATCATTCGCATCAACCATAATATCATAAATCGCGCTAGTGGTAACCGTACTGTTACTTGGCGTGTAGGTGATCCAGCTATTTCCGTTCCAGCGCTGTACGATATTTCCGCCTTGCGAAAATGTTCCAACCCAAATAGTTCCATCACTTTCTACCGCGATACGTGGAAAGCTAACGATTGTTTGTGCAATTAAAGTAGAAGTATTACTACCCGCTGCAATGCGATAAATACTTCCGTTTGAAGTCGAGTAATATAAATCTCCATTGTCTAGATATTGGAGATCATAAATAGGGGTACTACTGGTTGGACCTCCGACGATAAATTGAATTCCAAATTCTGCCGTCCAGGTAGCCAGCCCACGACCAAGAGCAATGGTCAATTCACCAGATGGGCTCATGGCAGTAGCGTTCATACCATTTGAGAAGAGACCAAGGTTATAAGTTTGCCACTCGCCGTCATCGTAGACCGAAATGTCTGAGTAGGTAACGGCGTAGATTTTACCGTCTGGTCCAGCTTCGAGGAGTTCGACTGAATTTGTAAAAATTCCAGGTGTATTTAAACTATTAAAAATGGTCCAAGTGTTACCATCATAACGTTGAATAGGTCCATAACCACTAGCGGTCCAGATATCCCCATTTGGAGCAATTATTACTTCTACACCAGTACTGATCGGAGTGGTTAGGTCTCCGGTCGCAGTCCGGCTGATTACTTCGATGAGGTTTCCGTTCAGATCGTAGTGTAAAAGACCATTACCGGCATTGGCCCAAATGGTTTGATCTGGCGCGTTGGTTAAGCCTCTGGTGGTCGAATGCCCCTGGTAATTGATAAATTGGGCGGAAAGGGAATTGCTGAATGCTAGAAAAACCAGCATAATTAGACCCGTAAATTTCTGAAAATTTAAATTTCTGAAAATCATGATTATAAATTTGGTGGTAAAAAAAGTAAGAGGGTAAACGGAGACGTTTACCATAATATACGGAAATTCTAAAAGAAGGGAACTAAAAGAAGGGCCTTAGATTCCAGACAAAGATAAAATAAATTTTAAATAGATGCTTTCTAATCGACCTCTTTGAAATGGAGATTTAAAGTTTTTAATGCTTCCAAGAAAGAATTATCCAATTCAGACTCAATAATTACCCTTTTTTGGGTATGAGGATGAATGAAAGAAAATGACTGAGCGTGTAGCAACATGGTGCTGATCCCTAATTTTTCCCGCAAATATTTGTTGTGTTTGCAATCACCGTGAGGACGATCACCAATCACGGGATGTCGCAGGTGCGCAAAATGTTTTCTGATTTGATGAAAACGTCCCGTTTTTGGCATAACTTCCATCAGGGAATAGCGTGAAGTAGGGTAGCGACTGATGGCGTGGGGAATTTCCGTTTGGTCGAGGGTGCAATAGTGTGTGAGTGCTGTTTGTTTCTGGTGATCGGGTGAGCGGGCAAGATCGTAGTTAATGATGCCCTTTACGGGTAGGTGACCCCGAACAACGGCCAGATATTTCTTTTCAATTTTTTGCTCTCGAAACAATTCAGACAGGCTACCGGCGGCTTCCTTATTTTTTCCAAAAATCAAAACACCTGAGGTCATCCGATCCAGGCGATGCACCGGAAAAACATGGTGCCCGACCTGATCCCTTAGCAGCTGTAACACAAAAACGGTGTCTTCACTGATCCGTGTACGGTGTACCAGGATGCCGGATGGTTTATGAATAGCAATGAATTCAGGGTCCTCGTAGAGAATATGAAAGGATACAGGTGTCAATTTTTTTATTCAAAGTAACCCAATTTTGAGATATTATGTATCCTGACACTTGAATGTTGGTAAAGTATAATTTCTATTACGCTATTTGCTATTCTCGCGAATGGAATTAAAGACTTTATCCACTATTACTATCATTATTATCTTCTATATTTGCGCATTCCTTTTAGGGAAAAATTTTTCTACTTTATTATAATCAAATAAAATGAAATTCGGAACAAAAGTCATCCACGCTGGTATCGAGCCTGATCCAAGTACTGGAGCCATCATGACCCCTATTTATCAAACCTCTACATATGTACAGAATGCTCCGGGCGATCATAAAGGCTACGAGTATGCGCGGACTAAAAACCCTACCCGGACGGTACTGGAAAAAAGTTTGGCGGCACTCGAAAACGGTAAGCATGGAATTTGTTTTTCCAGTGGACTCGCGGCGATGGATGCGATTATGAAAATGCTTAAGCCAGGCGATGAAGTTTTATCTACCAATGACTTATACGGCGGTTCTTATCGATTGATTACAAAGGTCTATGAACCATTTGGACTCAAGGGGAGGTTTGTCAACATGCAGGATGCCTCGGCGATTGAAAAGCAAATTACTAAAAATACGAAATTGATTTGGGTGGAAACACCGACTAACCCAATGCTTAGTATCATTGATATCAAAAAGATTTGCCAGATCGCCAAAAAGAAGAAAGTGATGGTCTGTGTGGACAATACTTTTGCTTCTCCTTATTTACAAAATCCATTGGATCTCGGTGCGGATATGGTATTGCATTCTGCAACTAAATATATTGGTGGTCATTCGGATGTAATTTTGGGAGCAGTTGTGGTGAAAACTAAAAAATTGGCAGATCAGTTATATTTTATTCAGAATGCTACCGGTGCGGTCCCCGGTCCACAGGATTGTTTTTTGACGCTGCGTGGTATCAAAACTTTGCATGTCCGTGTGGAACAGGCTTGCCGCAACGCCAAGCGCATTGCCAAATATCTTAGCAAACATCCCAAAGTTGGAAAAGTATATTATCCCG
Source organism: uncultured Saprospiraceae bacterium (assembly GCA_938015415.1). Classification (GTDB taxonomy): domain Bacteria; phylum Bacteroidota; class Bacteroidia; order Chitinophagales; family Saprospiraceae; genus JALZUU01. The sequence continues at coordinate 17,680 of CALLPK010000018.1, read as the reverse complement.
GATTTAAAGATCACCCTAACCATGATGTGGCTTCTGCACAGATGCGTAATTACGGCGCGATGGTTTCTTTTGATTTTGAAAAAGATGATTTTAAGACGGCTACCAAAGTACTTAAGAATACGCACTTGTTTGCGCTCGCTGAATCCCTTGGTGGCGTCGAATCACTCATTGGGCATCCAGCTACTATGACCCACGCTTCTATTCCTAGAAAAGAAAGAATGAAAGTTGGTCTGACAGATTCCCTGATTCGTCTCAGTATCGGGATTGAAGATGTGGAGGATTTGATTAACGATCTGGAGCAGGCGTTTGAGGTGATTTAGGTGGTGGTTGGTTAATCAGTTAATCAGTGCTCTTTTATCGTAGATAGGTTAATTAGTACTCTTCAATGGTGGATTTGGTTAATCGGTGATTAGTTAATCAGTTTTCCCCGTGATCGCGGACACTGATTAACCGATCCACGAATCCACCAAATCTAATCAACTCTTCCCCTTACCCGGCTTTTTATTCAACCGTTTCTCTTTTTCCAATTCTTTTTCCGAAGGAGAATCCGTTTCCTGCAGACTGGGTGAAAATAGCAAATCTGTACTGGAGAAACTTCCCCGAAAATTATCCGCCAGGGTAATTACCTGCAAAAGTGCATCTTCAAATTGAGGCTGGGTAAGTTCGCGTAGCGGATGCGTATAAACACTTATTACCAATCCTTCAAAAAAACAGTACTTGGCATCAAGGGCAGAGTGAAAATTTGCTTCTAATAACATATCTGGTTCACCAGTTTTTAACGAATCAATCTCTAAAAAAGGAGTAAAAATACGCATCCGGTTATTGGATTCATCCGTTAGCACAAAGACCAGGCGCTCTTGGTAGATCATTTGCCAATTGCCGGCAGGACCTTCTAGAAATTCAACTTTTCCCTTTAAAATACGTTCCATAATTTTGTTAGTCATTCCTTGTTGTGGAATGGGCGTTTCTTGACTGTAAAGAGCTGGGAAAAGAGAGAAAAGGACGATTATTAAAATGGATATTGATTTCATGGAATATATTTTGGTAAATAATAAGGCATAGAATGTGTTTAAGCATTTTACCTTATAAAGGTATTTATGCCAAATTGACCATTATTTAATTATTGCCATATTTTTAAAACAATTATCCGAACCGCTCTGTTTTAAGAAATAGCAACTATTTGCAAATTATGATGGACTCAGAAAAAATATTGCAATCGGGTATTCTGGAACAATACGTTCTAGGGTTGGTTTCTGAAGAGGAATCTGCCGAAATAGAGGTGTATATGGTCGCTTTTCCAGAGGTACATGAGAAGGTACAGCGGCTGCGTTCTTGTATGGAGCACTATACGGGACTCCACGATATTTCTTCTCCGCAAAAGCCAAATAAAAAATCGTCGCAGACAAATTGCGATAAGTTGTCCGGCAAAGCCCGAACGCGTTGCTTGTCCGTAGAAACGAAATTTGGTCAGCCACAACAAAAAGAACAATTGGCCGAAATGCAGAATTATACCCGGCTGCTAGCGGCACTGGCCAGTATTTCGATTATTTTCTTTGCGGGATTGTCTATTTATTTTTATCAAAAACAAGCCAACGAAGCAGCAGTTTTGGCCCAAGTAAAACAAGAATTTTTAGAACTGAAAGCGCAACACCAATCGGTGGTCTCGCAAATGCAGACAACTACGACCGATAATGCCTTGCTCAAAGATGAAATGACCAGAAAGATGAACATGAAAGGAGTGGGTGTCATGCCGGAAGCCGAGGTCATCGTCTATTATAATCCAAAAAAGAAACGTACCGTACTTGATCCGGTTAGCCTCCCCGCAGCTCCCAAGGACCACCATTATCAGCTGTGGGCAGAAGTAAATCAACGTAATGTCAATATGGGAACCATCAGCCAGGGACCCGAAGGGCATGGATTGATTCCGGTTGAATTCGTAGACAATGTGGATAATTTTACCATCACCCTCAAGTCTAATGCCGATCAGTCTTCTGAAAAAGGAAAGACTTGCCTGATCGTTTATCGATAAGTAAAAGATTTTATTTGCCCAACCACCGCAAAAAGTCAGGCATGGCAACCGCCCAGGTAGCAGGCTCATGTCGACCATCTGGAATCTCCAGGTAAGTAACTTCCTCATCCGTATATCCCAGGTTTTTTAGAATTTTGATTAGAAATAAAGTATCGTCAATAGCGTCGATCACCCCGTTTTGATTGCGGTCAGACGTTTCATCATTGGTGCCGGCTTGAAACCATAACCTTAAATTAGATCGCTTGGTACTCGTGTCCATCAGCCGGTGCATGATCAAATTGGCATCCGGATATTGTTCATCATAAGGCATAGATCGCCACCAAAGAGAGCCCGAAAAAATACCGACGCACCGAAAATAAGCAGGGTGTTTCCACGCTAGATAAACCGCGGCTAAGCCGCCCAGCGAAAAACCAGCCACGCTATGTTTAAAGTCTCCTTCTGCCGCGCGATAATCCCGTTGTAGTATTGGCAACAACTCTTTGAGGATAAAATCATTGTGTTGCGCGGAGCGATTACCTCGACCCGCATAATCTTCAATTACGCCCGTTCCATATTCCTGCAGCCGATCTTCGGCGACGATACCAGCGACGATATGAAAATCCAGGTATTCTTCTTGATAGGCAGTTTTAAGTTGATCGGCAAAATTCATTTGTTCCAAATCCTGACCGTCGTGAAAAAACAAAACTGGATAGTCTTTGGACGTCGTTTCGAATCGAGGGGGTAAATACAAATGAACAATAACCTCCCGGTCCAGATATTCAGAAAAGATAGGCTTAGTCAGCGTAGTGATTTCATCAAGTGCCGGAGGTCTTTCAGTAGAAGCATCCGGTATTTTTTTAAACCAGCCCCAGATATGTTTTATTATTTTAGCAATAAAATCCATACGTATGATCCTTTAAATCAGCTTTTTTTGAAAATATATAATTCGTCCGCAAATTTAGTGCAAATTTTAGAAGTATAATTTTATCTTTACCAGCAGACTTTGAATTTACGGCTTTTATAAAGGGCATGAATTTATTTTTAAGATAAAAACGAAACGAACGAACTATGCAGGAAGATTATTTGAAATGGTATTCCCCTACCTTAAGTATGGATTTTGAAATGTTGCGATTTGGACATCAGGGCTATCCGGTAATTGTTTTTCCGAGTACGATGGGTCGCTACCATGAAAGTAAAGATTTTAAACTCATCGATTCGGCCAAGTGGTTTATTGACGAAGGATTGATTCAGATTTTTTGTCCAGACAGTATTGACAAACATAGTTGGTACAACAAAGGTATTCATCCTGCGCAGCGGGTGGAGAATCACATGTGGTACGATCAAATGGTGAAAGATGAAATCGTAGAAAAAATTCGCTGGAATACTGGCGTAGGAAAAGTAGTCGTTTCCGGAGCAAGTTTTGGTGGATACCACGCGGCCAATTTTGCCTTTCGTCATCCCGATTTGGTGAGTCATCTATTTACGATGAGCGGCGCTTTTGACATTAAGACTTTTCTCGACGGTTTTTATAACGACAATGTTTATTTCAATAATCCCGTCGACTATCTACCCGGATTACACAACGAACATCTGAGCCATCTGAAAATTATATTAGGTACTTCTGATTGGGATATTTGTAAAGATGCCAATTTAAAACTATCTCATATTTTGAATGAAAAAGGAATGAACCACTGGCTGGATTTACGTCCCGAACGTAAGCACGACTGGCCAACTTGGCGTGAAATGTTTCCCCACTACCTAAGTACGATTCATTCTTAGTAAAATTAAATACATTTTTTTAAATAAACTTCTCTAAAGAAAATACCCACTATAATATGAAAAAAATAGGAATCTTATTCGGACAGGAAAATACTTTCCCGGAAGCATTTGTAGAACGCGTAAACAGTAAAAGTATTTCTGGTGTTAAAGCTGAATTGCTACACGCCGAAGAATTAATGCAGGGGGAGGATACGGGCTACGCGGTTATCATTGACAGAATTTCGCAGGACGTACCATACTACCGTGCTTATTTAAAAAATGCGGCACTAAACGGAACCGCCGTACTCAACAATCCTTTCTGGTGGAGTGCAGATGAGAAATTTTTCAATAATTGTTTGATGGAAAAAATCGGCGTACCGGTTCCGAAGACCGTCCTCTTACCATCTAATGAAATGCCTACGGACACGAACGCTAACTCTTTTCGGAATATGAAATATCCCATGGACTGGGAAAAGATATTTGAATATATTGGTGGCTTTCCAGCCTATATGAAACCGTTCTCCGGTGGTGGCTGGAAGAATGTTTATAAACTGGAAAATCAGGAAGACCTCTGGAAATCACATAATGAGACTGGACAACTGGTTATGATGTTACAAGAAGAAATTCAGTTTGAAGCCTACTACCGAATTTATTGTCTCGGTGGAAAATACATCCACTTTATGGAGTACGAACCCCGTAATCCGCACCACTTGCGGTACGTGATGGATCCCAAGCCAATTGAGAAAAAGATGCTCAAAAAAATGACAGATATCGTTCTCAAAATCAATCATTCTCTGGGGTACGACTTTAATACGGTCGAACTAGCGATCAGAGACGGTATTCCGTACGCAATTGATTTTTGTAATCCTGCTCCCGATGCAGAACTCACCTCCGTAGGAGAAGCCAATTTTGAGTGGGTCGTCGAAAATGCAGCCAACATGGCCATCGAAAAAGCACTGGCACACAAAGCTGGCGGCGACAATCTGACCTGGGGAACTTTTGTCCGTCAGGGAGTACAAGGTAAAAAAGTGAAAGCGGGAACGGCCAAACGAAAGTAAATTTGTTTATCTTTGAAAGAAGGGGTGTCCTTTAAATACACTGTAATCCAAGTTGATCAAACTTACTGGGGTTACAGTGTATTAAACACCATAAAATATTTAAAGATGAAAAAAGGCAAATTAGCGATTTTGGATCTTTACGACGGTGAACCCAATCAGGGAATGCGGGCGATTAAAAATATCGTAGATCGTTACAAGGATCATTTTGATTGGAAAGTTTTTGATGTACGTGGTAAGGCGGAACTACCCGGAACTGATTATGATGTTTATATCAGCAGTGGTGGGCCGGGTAGTCCACTAGATGGCGACGGTGTGTGGAATAAAAAACTTTTTGATCTGATCGATAAACTCTGGGAAATAAATCGTAGTAAAAAAAGAACTAAGAAATATGTTTTTTTTATCTGTCACTCCTTTCAGATGGCCTGCGATCACTTTGATTTAGCGAGGGTACTACCCAGGAAATCAAGATCTTTTGGTACCACTCCGGTTCATAAGACCCAGGCTGGAAAACAGGAACGGTTTTTTGAGCAGTTGCCCGATGTTTTTTGTGCCGCTGATTTTCGACTTTGGCAGGTAGTACAACCGGATTATGATATGTTTTTAGAAATGGGTGCTAAAATTATGGCCCTTGAAAAAATTCGTAAACATATTCCACTCGAACGGGCCATCATGGCGGTACGTTTTTCGGAGGAGATGTTTGGCGTTCAATTTCATCCCGAAGCAGATCCCGAAGGAATGCTGATTCATTTTAGCAAACAAGAAAATAAGACCGTGATTGTAGCAGAGCACGGTCAGGAGAAATTTGATCAGATGATGGAAGATTTAAATGATCTACAGGCGATTCCATTAACTTATGATACGATTTTGCCCAACTTTTTGGACGAAGCCGTCCGATCGCTCGAATTGGTTGCCGTTTAGAGTATTAGACTCGCTATTACAAACAAAATAAAACAAAACAAAACAAAACACGCGTGCACGCTTCTCAACGACAACTATTCAACCAGCAGTTTTCACCCGAACGGTATACAAAATTAAAGGAACTTATCAGGGCCGCTCATAATCATGAACCTGTTTTCAGGATCAGTGAGACGCCCATTTTTCTGACGCCAGAATTGCATACGCAACTGCTCGAAGCTTGCGAAGAAATCAGCGAAACTTTAGTAGATCCAGATTTTAAACAAAAATCTCAGGCGGCTATTTTGCCAGGACAGGAAGTGCCGGGAGAGGATGATCATACCACTTTCTTACAACTTGATTTTGGCATTTGTGATGATGGGAATGGGAGTCTTATTCCGCAACTCATCGAGATACAGGGCTTCCCAACGCTCTACTTTTTTCAGGAATTATTAGCGCGTAGTTTTAGGACGGCTTACGATATACCGGATTATTATCAGTCTTTTTTTGGTGGGTTAAACACGGAAAGTTATATTGAAAAATTACGTCGTCTAATTGTTGGAAGTAGTAATCCCGAAAATGTGGTGCTCTTGGAAATTGATCCTTTTAATCAGGCTACTGCCATTGATTTTTATGCGACCAACGCAGCTATAAAAACGCCTGTTAAATGTATCAGCGAAATTAAAAAATCGGGTAAAGACCTGTATTATACCAATGAACAGGGGAAGAAAATCGGCGTCGAAAAGATTTATAACCGGATCATCTTTGACGAGCTGGAAAGACGCCCGGAATTTATCAAAGAATATTCCTTGGTCGACGAAATCAACGCTGAATTTATCGGTCATCCGCACTGGTTTTCTCGCATCAGCAAGCATACTATGCCGCTCATCAAAAGTAAATATAATCCTTATTGTTCCTTCCTGAGTGACCTCCAAACCATTCCGGATGACTTGCATAATTATGTTTTAAAACCACTTTTTTCTTTTTCTGGTAGCGGTGTTATTATCAACGTAACCAAAGAGGATATCGAAAAGGTAACCAATCCGGAACATTTTATTCTACAAAAGAAAGTAAAATACCAGTCGGCTATTCAAACGGCCAACGATCCTGCTAAATGCGAAATCAGAATGCTCATGGTCTGGGAAAAAGGAGCTGCCCGTCCGGAGGTCGTCAATAATCTGGTACGACTCAGCAAAGGCGAAATGGTCGGCGTAAAGTACAATCGGGATAAAGATTGGGTAGGAGCGAGTGTGGCTTTGCACGATGTGCGGTCGTAGGTTTTGTTTTTGAGATTAAGGAATGATGAATATCCAATATCCAATATTGATTGTGCCCTCAACGATTCAACACCTCAACAAGCGAAGCGCCCCTCACCGCTCAAAAACGATTATCTTTGTTGAATGAACTATCTTACACTCGAAAATGTCAGCAAAACTTTTGGCGAAAAAGTCCTCTTTAAAGATCTGAGTTTACAGATTAGTCAGGGAGATAAGATCGCTATGGTTGCTAAGAATGGTACGGGGAAAACGACGATGTTAAAGCTGATTGCGGGACTGGAACCTGCCGAAGGGGAAGTGGCCAAGATAATTAAAGCCAAACATATTCGTACGGGTTATCTGGAACAAGATCCTTCGTTTCCGGAGGATCAGACCATTATTCAAGCAGTTTTTGATTCTGAAAATAAAATGGTTAAAGCTACCCGTGCCTACAACGAAGCCTTACAAAATCCGACCAACGAAACGACCCTGCAGGCGGCGCTCGCCGAGATGGACGACTTAAAAGCCTGGGACTTTGAGGCGCAGATCAAGGAGATTTTATTTAAACTAAAAATAGAACGACTCGATCAAAAAATAACGACGCTTTCCGGAGGGCAACGCAAACGCCTGGCCCTCGCTAAACTGCTCATCGACGAACCCGAATTTGTAATCATGGATGAGCCTACCAACCATCTGGATCTGGAGATGATCGAATGGCTGGAAGACTACTTGAGTAATTCTAAATTGACGGTTTTTATGGTCACGCACGATCGTTATTTTTTAGAAAAAGTTTGTAACACGATCGTAGAGTTACATCGTGGCAATCTCCATAAATACCGGGGCTCGTACTCTGATTATCTGGAAAAAAAAGCCATGCGACAGGAGAATGACGCCGTGGTATTGGATAAGACCAAAAAATTGATGCGAAAGGAGCTGGAGTGGATGCGTCGACAACCGAAGGCGAGAGGCACAAAAGCCAAATCCCGTGAAGACAAGTTTTACGAAATTGAAGAGAAAGCCTCACAAAAGGCAGATAACGAAGATTTACGGATTGAGATCAAAGGTGCCCGACTCGGTAGTAAAATTCTCGAAGCACATAACATCAGCAAAAGCTACGGAGAACTAAATCTGGTAAAAGACTTTACTTATAAATTTAAGAAAAATGAAAAGGTAGGGATTGTTGGTAACAACGGTGTTGGAAAATCAACATTTTTACAGTTGTTGACTAAGCAAATTCGTCCGGACAATGGTCGGGTCGTGATTGGCGATACCGTTGTTTTTGGGTATTATGATCAGGAAGGAATTAATTTGGAGGAAGATAAAAAAGTAATTGATGTGGTCAGGGACGTGGCCGAATTTATTCCATTGGCTAAAGGGCAAAAGCTTTCCGCCATCAATTTGTTAGATCGATTTTTATTTAGCCGGGAACAACATCAAGTGTATGCTTCGCAGTTGAGTGGGGGAGAACGCCGTCGTTTGTATCTGTTGACGGTACTCATGGAAAATCCTAATTTTTTAATTCTCGATGAGCCCACTAACGATCTGGATATCTTGACTTTAAATATTTTGGAAGAATTTTTAATGGATTTTCCAGGGTGTTTAATTATCGTTTCGCACGACCGATATTTTATGGATAAGCTGGTGGATCATCTCTTTATCATGGAAGGCAACGGCGTGATTCGCGATTACAACGGTAATTATACCGATTATCGTTATCTGGAAAAACAACGGGTGCTCGAAGCGGAACGCACCGCCCGCGCCAATCGTCCCAAAGCAGAAAAAGTTGCCACAGAAGCACCCGTCGAACGGAAGCTAACTTACCTGGAACGAAAGGAACTCGGTAAACTCGAAAAACAAATCGAGAAACTGGAGAGTAAGAAAAAAGAAATCATGGCGCTGTTCAATAATCCAAATCTGGAACCTAAAGAAATTGAAAAACTTTCTATCGAATTGGGAGATATCGGAAAAGAACTGGACGAGAAGGAAGGACGCTGGTTGGAACTGGCGGATGTGTAATATGAATATTGAATATCCAATATCCAATATTCATTTGAAAGCGATTCAATAACTCAACAACTCAACGATTCAACAACAATGAAAGCTGCTGCTGCCAAAGAAATAAAAACTGCGCTCTCCGAATTATCTCAACCGGATTTGGTGGTACTCTGTCTCCGACTTTCTCGTTTTAAAAAAGAAAATAAGGAGTTATTGACTTATTTGCTTTTCGAAGCGGGCGACGAAGAAGGCTACATTGAAAGTGTCAAAGGAGAGATTGATTATGAACTCGAACAAGTTAACCGAAGAAATTATTTTTTTATAAAAAAAGGGATTCGGAAAGTACTCCGGATGATTAAAAAATATATCCGGTATTCCGGGAATAAAGAAACCGAAGTAATTTTGTTAATCTATTTTTGTCAACGTCTTCGCGCTTTTCAACCTTCCATTGATCGAAGTCGGGTACTGAAAAATATGTATCTACAACAGCAAAAGGTGATCCGTACGGCGATTGGAAAATTGCACGAAGATTTACAGTATGATTATTTGCAAGAATTAAAAAAGTAGTAATTAAATCAGTCAATATATTAAAACATGCAAATTTTACTTAAAGCATCAATTTTTTCTTTTATTCTTCTTTTTGGATTATCCTCCTGTGGAGGTGATTGTGAACCCGGTTCTTTGGAAGAAACTATGGTCGGAACCTGGAGCTATGCGCTTACCTCCGACTCGGCTGAATTTCAAGCGGATGGTACCCTGATCGATCCTGATGATATTATTTTCTCTTTTGAAGTCAACGGGGTGGCATACGACGAAAAAACCTGGGAGATTAATTCGGATGGTGACCTGTTCGTTACCGCATCCACCGGATCACTTTCTAGTGACGCGACTTTTGAAGTCTCTGGTTTTACTTGTGACGAAGTGATGATTAGTGCGTTCGGTTTTCCACTTACTTTAGAACGACAATAATTTTTTTCTATAAAAAATGGAGACCGTAATTTTCAATGGAAGGTTACGGTTTTTTTTGTGCCTTACGGCAAAAGACACACAAACGCAAAGTGGAATATTCTTTTATTTTTAAAATAGTTTTATCCTGAAATAATAGGGTTTTGGCTAACGAATACTAAACCCTTACCTTTGTCGTAAAATCCATTCCAATGAAATGTATCCAAATCAAAGCAGGTGAAGGACTTGATAAAATTACCTTAGTCGAACAGGAGATGCCCAGTCTCGCGGCCGGAGAAATTCGCGTCCGCTGGCACGCCACCACCCTCAACTATCACGACTATCTGGTAGCTAAAGGCGTACTACCCGTCGCCGAAGGCAGGGTCCCAATGTCCGACGGAGCGGGAGTGGTAGATGCGGTCGGTACGGACGTGACTCGTTGGAAAAAAGGAGACAAAGTGATGTCCCTCTTCTTTCCTGATTGGCAACACGGTGCTCCGACCGTAGCAAATACCCAACGCATTTCCGGCGAAACGACCGACGGTTACGCCACCGAATATTCCGTCTTACCTGCCAACGCCGTTACGGCGATGCCCGACGACTACACGTACGCTGCCGCTGCGACGCTCCCTTGCGCGGGCCTTACCGCCTGGCGTGCGCTGATCGTAGAAGGTCAGCTCAAACCCGGTGATTCGGTACTGATCGAAGGGACGGGTGGGATGTCTGTTTTTGCGTTACAGTTTGCTCGAATGGCGGGCGCCCAAGTATTTGCCACGACTGGTTCTAACGAAAAAATTGATCAGCTTAAATCGTTGGGTGCCACCGAAGTCATCAATTATAAAGAAGATCCCAAATGGGGAAAAACGCTTTTCCAAAAAACGGGCGGTATTGATCATGTCCTCGACGTGGGCGGAAACGCCACCATGCGACAATCCATCGAGGCCGCTAAAGTCTACGGAAAAATTTATTCGATCGGTATCCTCGGTGGTCCCAAAGGAGAGATCCTTTTCCCAAAATTATTTTTTAAACATCTGCACATTATTGGTCTCGCGGTTGGTAGCGCCGCTATGCAGGAAGACATGGTCAAAGCAATTAACGCGAATGACTTTCAGCCGATTTTAGATAAAATATTTGCGTTGGAAGAATTGCCGGATGCGTTTCGGTATCAGGAAGAGGGGAAGCATTTTGGAAAGATTGTATTGGATTATTAGATTTTTTAATGTGCGAATTTCTTGATGCGTTGATGTGCGGATGGCTCAAGACGTACTTGAACGTTCTCTGACATTTTTCAACTAGATTCTGTTGGGGAAGATTGTATTTATTGACGAAAGGAAATCCGGCAAAAAATTACTGGAAATTACCCCGGCGCTGAAGGGAGTTCCAGTAATTTTTTACCCTATCGTTAACGAGCGAAGCGTTTCAACAAGCGAAGCGCCGTCAAAAAATGTTGGATTTTACCCCGACCCTAAAGGGAGCTCCAACATTTTTTGACTTGATTTTGTCAGGAACATTTGGCTTGTATTAATACTAATTAACTAATTCACACATCAAGAAATCTACTAATCCGCATATCAAAAAATCAAGAAATCATCTTCCCTCTCTCCGCCATCACTTCCGCCACCTTTCCAAAATGCGACATTCTTGGATCTTTCGTTGCGCCGTCTACGTAGCGTTTATAAAGTTGCTGAGCGATGATGGCCAGTTTCCAGAAAGAAAAAGATTCGTACCAGGTAATGCTGTCCAGTGAAAAGCCAGTGTATTGTTGGTAGCGTTCTTTGAGAAATTCTTTAGGTGGATAATCGCCGCCGAGCATGACGGGTAAATTTTTATGTTTAGAAGTAATTGGATCCACCCAGTAACTGAGGGTTACCCCAAAATCGGCGAGCGGATCGCCGAGGGTCGCCATGTCCCAATCGAAGATCGCGGTGACTTCGTCGGGGTTGTCGGGATGAAACTGGCAGTTGTCTAACTTGTGATCGTTGTGAATGATAGAGGCCGTTTGTGGGGTCGGAACATTTTGTGCGAGGGCATCGCGAATCCAGTCCATGTTTTTATTCTCGGAAGTTTTAGAGAGTTCCCAGCGTTGTCCCCAGCCTTCCAGTTGGCGGTTGAGGAAGCCGTCGGGGCGGCCCAGTTTTTCCAGTTCGCCGGATACTTTGATGGTGTGCAGATTGGCCTGTGCGCGGATCATGGCGTCGGCGACGCGTTCTTCTACTTTTGGTAGGCCAATAAATTCAGGCGGCAATTTTTTTCGGATTACGACTCCGTGACAACGTTCCATGATGATGAACGGGGCGCCGATAATTTCCGTATCCTCACAGAGCAGGTAGGCGCGTGGTGCGGGAGGAAAGTGTTGGTATAATTGAGAGAGCACGCGGTATTCCCGCTTCATGCTATGAGCACCCGGCGCAATTTTTCCGAAAGGTGGACGACGGAGCACGCGTTCCTGATCGCCAAATTTGAGCAGGTACGTTAAGTTGGCGTGGCCTCCGTGGAATTGTGCGACCTCCATTTTACCGGTTAAGTCGGGGAGGGCGTTTTTGAGATACGCTTCGAGGTTTTCCCAGTTGAGTTGTTCGGTGTCGCGTACGGAGTTGGCTTGGTCCATGTTGTGGGTTTTAAGTTTGATTCAAAAATACACAAATGAATTTGAGTAGCACAACTCGAGTGCGGGTATCTTAAGTATTCGTTTTTGCTTTGTTTGATTAGTGTCATAGCGATTTCGAAGGGGATTGCTTGTTTGAGAATGCTTGAGATCATTTTTATGATTTTCAGGTGGCTTTTAAATTAATTAGGCGCTCCGTTTTGTTATGATTTCTTTATACAGTTGTATACTAAAGAAACTACCTCCTCCGAAAAAGAGTAGAACATGTACCCAATGAACTGGGTCGGGTAGAATTAGTAAGCTGTAAATCATAAAGAGGATAGCGATACTGTAAAGTGCAATTTTCATATTTTTTATTTTAAAGATTAAATTCATTTTTTTAATGAAAGGTAAATTCGTACAGATTTCTCTCTACCTCTTTTTCTTGAAATTCTATATTATATACTGTTTTTAGAAAATGCTTCATTTCTGAAAAATCAACTATTTTTTCAATACTAAAATTATATTTTTGTGGCTCCTCCTCTTCGAATAAGATTTTCTTATTAGTTATCTGACCTATGAACTTGGCTAATTCTTTGAGGGTTAAATTTTGAAAAATATACTGATCATCTTCGTCCACAGCAGAAATATCTTTCTCCTGATCAGCAGATAAAAAGGGTTTTAAGTGGTCAGAGTTAACACGGAGTATTTGTATGTTTTGTCGAACTACGGAAGTATCTATAGAAGCGTTGAGTGCCGTTGCAAAGGCTTTGATGGTTTCGCTCAGGAAAAGTGTTTTTTCGACTTTTTGATCTGCGGTAGCTAGAAAATCAACGCTAAAATCTTCAGGTACGTTTCCTTTAAATGAGGTGATTACGTCTTCCCCCGCTTCATTTCTCAACAATCTTTCAAAGATTATCGGAATGACCCAATTCTTCATATCAATAATAGGAAAATCATCGAAATCGATGTTAAGTGAGGTAGTTGAAACTTGAAATTGCTCCCGAATCAGTCTGGTAGCTTTTAATTGAATAGGAAGCTGCTTGTGTTGTTTAGGATCGATAAGCATAAAAGTCTGATCCACCAGGGTCGTATCCAGTACCGAATGAATCGTATCGTTCCGTATAAATTCCGTTATCAATTTCGCTGACAGCTGATTAGCGGTTCCTTTCCAGCGTAAGACCCCGTTTTTATCTATTAAAATCGTTACTGGAATTAATTGTATTTTAAATAAATCCTTGAGATATTTATCTTGATCTATTATTATGTATGAGTTCATTTGATGCCTTTGAGCTACCTTTTTGGTCATAGCCCGGTTGTCGTAAGAGTTGACCGATACAAAAGCAATGTCCTCCGAAAATTTGGTGTTCAATTCATTCATATGTGGAATAGCTGCCAGACAGCTTCCACACCAACTTGCCCAAAATTCGAGGATGAGGTGTTTTCCGGCGATTTCCTTTTCTTTATTATCGGAATTTATCCATTGCCAGGATTCGATATTTAGAAATGGACGTTGATGGTCGTTGTAAATTATCTGGCCGCTAAGGTTGGTATTTAAAATAATAAATAAGAAAACGGCTAAATATTTCATAAATCAAAGTGTCTATATAATTTATAGTAATAAAAGTACAAATTTAATCCGATAATCTATATATTTATTTAATCTTTTAATTTAGAACTTTGAAATACTGAAATCTTGTAAATTGTAAATTGGTACGCCTCTGTTACGGGGCACCGATCCACCGATCCACCGATCCACCGATCCACCGATTATCTGATCCAACTAATTATCTGATCCAACTGATTAACCAATCCAACCAATCCAACCAATCCAACCAATACAACCAATACAACCAATACAACCAATTTTCCCAAAAAAGTCCTATCTTGTTCTCAATATTAAAATTTTCAATAAACAAGAAAACCCACTTATACCCATGCGTGGAATGATGCTACTGCCTGACTTCGACTTGCCCCAAAAACCGTACGCCTCCGGCCTGACCAAACTCCAGGAATTCTGGTTTCAACCCAGCTTTCACGGCCTGGAAAATATCCGTCAACGACCCGCGATGTACGTGGGTAATCATACCTTATATGGTATGCTCGATGTTCCGTTGCTGAGAGCGAAGTTATACAACGATCACGATGTGTTTTTACGGATGATGGTCAACCGGATTTATTTTGATGCGCCGTATTTGAAAACTAAAATAGAAGCCGAAGGGGGATTTGTCGGTACCAGAGAACTGTGTCATCAAGCCATGGAACAAGGAGATTCTTTATTGCTCTTTCCCGGTGGCGGACGCGAAGTCACTAAAAGAGACGGCGAAGCTTATCAACTGATTTGGAAAGAAAGATTGGGCTTCGTCAAAATGGCGGCGGCTCACGGATATCCCATTCAGCCCTTCGCCTCCGTTGGTGCGGATGATGCCTATAGCATCCTGATGGACGCCAAAGATTTTCAAAAAATGCCCTTGCTAAAACCTTTAAAAAATACAAAAATCTGGACTAAATTTTTAAATCACGGAGAAGAGATTCCACCGTTATCGCGTGGGGTAGGGTTGAGCCCTGTACCACGTCCCGAGCCATTTTTCTTTATCTTTGGGGAACCTATCGACACGGCGGCCTACCAAAATAAAACCGAAGACGACGAAGCGATGTTTGAATTGAGAGATCAGGTAGAGACGGCTGTACAGGATTTAATCGACCGCGGCAAAGCGATTCGTAACGAAGCTCCGAGACCGAAGTATTGGCGGCGATTATTGAATAGGTTGTAAGGGACTGGTTGGCTAGTTGGCTTCACTCGACCGTGAATGGGCTTGTTGGTTAGTTTGCCTGTTGGTTTCACTCGATCACGTTATGGGCTGGTCAATTTTATCTATCTTAAATAAATGGATCGTTTTTACTAGATTAAAATTTTAAAAAAGTCATTATAAAAAGTAATAGACGTTAAAGAGAGCTAACTGGCCAACCGACCTTAACACGTTAAAGAGAAGCCAATCAGCAAAAAAACACACTATGAGAAACTTCAGACTACTGGACTGTTGGAAATTAGGAATGGAGATCGTTCGCCTTATTTATATTCTTTTAGAAAAATTACCTTCAGAGGAAAACTATGGATTACGATCACAAATGTCAAGAGCTGTGATCTCTATGCCTTCTAATATTGCGGAGGGATGTGGCCGAAACAGTAAAAAAGATATGGGACGATTTTTCGAAATTGCGATTAGTTCCGCTTTTGAATTAGAAACCCAACTACTTGCAGGGCAATCAATTAAATATTTTGATCAAAAAGATATTGAAAACTTATTACCTTTAATTCAGAATTTTTAGAAGAAGACAAATAGTTATCGCTTGAAAATTTTAAGTTAAGAGAACCTAGTTAGTCAGCTGGCTGGAAAACTTTTCTTTAACACGCTGGAAAGCACGTTAAAGAAAAGCTAACTAGCTAACTAGCCAACCAGCCAATCAAAAAAAATGAACAAACAAAAAGAAACCACCTCCTTCGTCATCCGCTTTACCCAAAAGCTCTACCAGGACGATAAAGACGAAACCCAAATCCAGTGGCGGGGAAATATCCGGCACGTACAAGGTGGAGAAGAAAAAAGATTTTCCGATTTTTCCAAAGCCATGGAATTTATTCAAACCAAATTAGCGGACTTGACGTTGGAATCGTTGGAAGACAAACCCGCCGAAGAACAAAAAGGAATCCTTTCCAAAAGTTTTGATCTCTGGAAAAAGGTGGCACTCGACGCACCCAAACTGGTCATCCAAACCATCAAAGATCCGATGGCGCAGGTCGAGCAAATTCAAAATCAAGTCAAAGACGTTATCGACCAGAATATCGAACCGGAAATCAACCAGTGGCGCTCGGCGTCTAAAACCGATTTTCAGGAACTGATGGCCGCCATCAATAATATCGCCGGAGAGGTCCAGGACTTAAAGAAAAAAGTGGATAAACTATCCGATAAAAAAAAGAAATAATTCGGAGTCATGGCGATACCAGAAAGCTTATCCATTACAAAAATTTTAGAAAAAAAGGCCGCCGCTGTTTTAGAAATTGAAACGCTCGGTTCTTTTGAAGTGACCCTGCACGGAGACAAGATTCCCGACTCGGCCTGGAAGCGGGATGCCGCCATACAATTGTTTCAGTATTTTATTACCAGTCGGAATAGTCGGGCGTTACACAAGGCCTCAATCATCGACCGGATCTGGGGCGAAACGGATGAGAAAGCGGGCAATCGCAATTTTAAAGCCGCCCTCCATCAGCTTAACAAAACTATTGAACCAGATAAAATCAACCGGGAAGATCCCTCTTTTATTATTCGGCAGGGACTGACCTATCGACTGAATACGGAACGGGTCTGGATGGATATTGATGCGCTGGACGATCTGATTATTATCGGTAATCAAGCGATTAATGATCAACCAGAAGAAGCTTTACTGGCATATCAGCAGGCCGTGGATTTATACCGTGGAATCTATCTTCCTAATCGAATTTACGAAGACTGGTGCGCCGACGAACGCGAACGTATTCAGGTGCTCGTCCTCGGCGCCATGATGTCGCTCGCTAAATTACAACTCTCCCGCAATCCCAACGAAACGATCCGCCTGGCCGTCCGCGCCTTACAAATTGATCCTACCTGGGAAGAAGCCTACCGCTTGCAAATGGAAGCTTACCTGGCCGAAGGTAATCGCCCCCTCGCCGTCAAAACGTACCGTAAATGCCAACAGATTTTAATGCAGGAATTTGAGATCGAACCGCTACCGGAAACACGGCGGGTGTTTGATAAAATTAAGGGTGTTGAGTGAGGATGGTTTTTGTTGAAGCGCTTCGCTTGTTGAGTCACTGCGTTTGTTGAGGCGCTTCGCTTGTTAAAATACTTGGCTTGCTGAGGCGCTGGGCTTTTCCAAAATAGATAGCCAACTGGTTTTAAATTTATAGTTATCCCATTCTAATTTTTTCCATTTGCTGGAAAGCTAAGTAAGTAGATTTCAACGATTCAACGAGGATCGTCCCTTTAAGTGTGTCAGCGCGGAAGCTTTCCTCGTATGTTTGTAAAAGTATGAAAAATCGGGAGAAAATCGTTACATTTTAATTAGATGTATCGAGCCGTCCAAGGAAAACCGTGGCTTCCTAAGTAAGGATTTTAATCCTATACAGCCCTGAAGAATTAGTCCTGGA
>CALLPK010000017.1 GCA_938015415.1 uncultured Saprospiraceae bacterium | reverse complement strand
AATAATCCAAACCGGAAAGATAGGTTATTGGCTTCCATTAAAGTGCCTTTACGATTATCATCCAGCGTTACGGTATGTAAATTGGCCGAGGCATTTGGAAATCCGGAAAGCAGCGAAAGCTCAAAATCTCCTACTGCCAGTTCTGCGTCAAGCTGCCGGTTCATCTCCGTAATTAATTTACGACCGATCTGTTGTTCGAAAAAGCCGGCAATAATGGCGGCAGTACTAACTAGCAGCACAAGTGCCACAATTAGAAAAAGGAGGGATTTTTTAACAAAACGCTTCATGGATCAATAGGTAAAACGGTTCTGGAACCGTTATGGGTGAATTGTGGTTGTTAGAATAAAAGGTCTTTTGCAGGAGAGATTTTCCAGGACTACCGTGTGAGTCCAAAGATAAGCCTTTAGAACGTAGTCGAGGGATAAAATATTTTGATAATTTTAACAAAAAGACTTGCATTCCTATTATATTGAACCTATATTTGCATCCGCTTTAAAGGACATTTACTTGTTCTGCCTATTTAAAGGGCGATTAGCTCAGTTGGTTCAGAGCACCTCGTTTACACCGAGGGGGTCGGGAGTTCGAATCTCTCATCGCCCACAAAAAATTAGTCTTTACGTCACGATGCGTAAAGACTTTTTTTTACCTTTCCACCTCCATCCAGCCGCATTTTAAACAATCTCGTTACGTTATCGCTGAATCTCTTGCCATGATTGACTCCTTACCTTTTTTATTAGAAAAAAATTATCAGCTATCCGGAACGCTCACTCCGCTGGTCGGAGAACTGGATCTGAACTTTCGTTTGCAGACGTCTACCGGAGCGGAATATATCCTCAAGATTGCCCATTTTGGCGAAAGCCAGGAACAACTCGACCTGCAAAACGCGATTATGATCTGGTTGTCAGATCGGGTATCCGAGTATCAACTGCCCCGCGTTATTTCAGCCTTGAACGGTCAGCATATTTTAAAAATAAGAGATGACCAAAATCAGGAACGCTTACTTCGTTTACTCACCTGGGTACCTGGTGAACTATTGGCCAACACGCGACCACATTCCTCCGCACTACTCGAAAGTACCGGTCGCTTAACCGGAACAATCACCAAAGCATTAGCGGATTTTCAACATCCTGACGCAGAACGTATACTTCGTTGGGACCTCGCACAGGCAGACTGGCTACTGGCGTACCCACAGGAATTAAGACAGCCAGAGATCGTTCAACCTTTTTTAGATGATTTTATTAAAACAATAAAACCGCAAATAGAGACACTGCCCCGACAGGTGATTCACAATGATGCCAATGATTATAATATACTCGTCGATCCGGCACAACAAACGGCCTCGGGATTAATTGATTTTGGGGATGCGGTCCATACTTTACGGATTGCAGATTTGGCCATTTTGATTGCCTACACAATAATGGGTAAACCTGATGTACTGGCGGCAGCGGCGGAAGTAACTAAAGGGTTTCATCAGGCTTGTCCGTTATTGCCGGAAGAAATAAAAACACTTTATATTCTGGTTGGACTTCGACTGGCTACCACGGTAACGGCCGCTGCACTCAACCGAAAGGAATTTCCCGATCATGCTTACCACTTCATCAGTGAGGCACCAGCTTGGGAGGCACTGGAAAAATGGGGAGCATTACCCGAAAATTTAGTGCATTACTCTTTGCGGAGTGCGGCTGGTTTATCTCCTTGTCCGGAACGTTTATATTTTGATCAATGGCTCGCTACAAATAAAGATCAACTGGCCCCAATGTTCGACGTCAACTTTTCAGAAATACCTTTTCTACAATTAGATTTACAAGTAGATAGTCTTGAGCTGGGGAATAACCACGATTTTGCGACCATCGAAAAATTTGCGGAGACCATCCACCGAATGCTCTCAGAAGCAGGCGTCACCTACGGACTCGGTGGCTACGGAGAAATTCGCCCCTTTTACTCAACGGATGCTTATCGGGTGATGGGCAATGCCGGGCCGCACTGGCGAACGGTACACCTGGGCGTGGATATTTGGGCACCTGCGGAGACGGCAGTGTACGCACCCCTGGATGCGATCGTTTTTAGTGTAAAAAATAATGTGGGTGAGCGAGATTACGGGCCGACGATTATTTTAGAACATAAAATCAATGACCAACTTACCTTTTATACCTTGTACGGTCACCTGAGTTTGTCGGCCACCGAAAAGCTGAAAAGCGGAGATACGATAAAGAAGGGTACGCTTTTAACGCGGATCGGTCCACCACCCGAAAATGGGAACTGGCCACCACATTTACATTTTCAAATTTTATTAGATCCGTTAGAAAGTAAAGGTGATTTTCCGGGCGTTGCTTTTCCATCGGAGCAGAAAATCTGGAAACACATCTGTCCCGATCCGGGTATATTTATTACCAAAGAAAATATTTTACCAAGAGGTTTTCCCACTATGGATAACTTATTGAGTGACCGAAAGAAAAATTTAGGGGCCAACCTTAGTCTTTCTTACACCGAACCAATCGCTATGGTGCGTGGCTATAAACAATATCTTTACGATCAGGAAGGACGACGGTATCTGGATACTTGTAACAATGTTCCGCACGTTGGGCATCAGCATCCACGAGTGGTGCGTGCGGCCCAGCGACAAATTGCTTTGTTGAATACGAATACTCGGTATCTCTATCCGCAACTCACGGAATATGCTGCTGCACTGACTGCTAAATTTCCAAATCCTTTAGAAGTCTGTTTTTTGGTTAACTCTGGAAGTGAGGCCAACGAACTGGCTTTACGGATGGCGCGTACGTACACGGGACGTCGGGAAATGCTGGCCGTGGAGGTCGGGTACCACGGTAATACCAATGCGGTGATCGACGTGAGTGCTTACAAATTTAATGGAAAGGGTGGGGCGGGTGCTCCTCCAACTACCCACCTGCTGCCGTTACCGGATACTTACCGGGGTAGACACCAAAATGAGGATACTGCCGGAATGGATTACGCTGCTTATGCGCAAAAGATTATAGATGCGTTGGCAAAAGAGGGAAAAGCACCGGCGGGATTTATTTGCGAAAGTATTTTGAGCTGTGGTGGTCAGATTGTACTGCCTGAGGATTATTTAAAGAATGTTTTTAAAATGGTACACGCGGCGGGAGGTCTCTGTATCATGGATGAAGTACAAGTGGGGTTTGGGAGGGTAGGAGATCACTTTTGGGGATTTGAGTTGCAAGGAGTCGTACCCGATATTGTCACGTTGGGTAAACCGATTGGAAATGGACATCCACTGGGAGCGGTCATTACGACCCGAGAAATTGCGGATGCTTTCGCGAATGGAATGGAGTACTTTAATACTTTTGGTGGCAATCCGGTATCTTGTAAGATTGGTCGGGAAGTGCTGGCCGTGGTAGAAGCAGAAAACTTGCAGCAGAACGCAGCATTAGTGGGGAATTATTTATTAGAAGGACTAAAAAAGTTACAGCAGCGATTCCCAATGATTGGAGACGTACGGGGACATGGCTTGTTTTTAGGTTTTGAATTGGTCAAAGATCGGGACGCGAAAATTCCTGCGCCGGAGCAGGCTAGCTACCTGGCTAACCGGATGCGGCAACGAGCCATCCTGATGAGTACGGATGGACCAGATTATAATGTTATAAAAATTAAACCACCGATGTGTTTTACGAAGGTAGACGCAGCATTCTTGTTAGAGCAGCTGGAAATAGTTTTTCAAGAAAATCAGATGCAGGTTTAGAACGGGAATTCGTTCTTTTCAGAGATTATTTATGAGATTTGCCTTTAGTTAGCATTGTAAATATACAGGTTGATCATTTTAATTCCCATTCTATTTCACACTACGAAGCAAACACTTTTCCATTATTGATGTTTATAAGGGGAAATATTATCAGCAATTTGCTGTTCACCTTAAAACATAAAATCATGTTTGGATTATTCAAAAAAGACCCAATCAAAGTACTAGAAAAAGAATACGATGCGATCTTACTCAAAGCCAGAGATACCCAACGGGCGGGAGACATCAAAGGATACGCTAAATTAATGGCCGAATCAGAAGAAATTATGGACCGAATAGAATCTTTACGTAAGAAATCCTAAATAATGCTTATCTTGTAAAGGTGGGTAAAAACGTTCCATCGTTTCTGCCTTAAAAGAGATAAAACTAATCAACTAAAGGAAGTACATGCTACATTTTGAAACTCATACTCATCCCAACGGTGCTCCGTGGGTCGTTTTTGTCCACGGTGCGGGCGGGGCCATTGGTAGCTGGAGGTATCAGGTGGAAGCATTTAAGCCTTTTTTTAATTTACTATTGCTGGATTTACGGGATCATGGTCTCTCCAAAAACATGAAGCCGAGCTTTGATTCCTATAATTTTGAAATTGTCTGTAAAGATATTTTAGAAGTGGTAGATCATCTTGGAATTAAGAAGGCCAGCTTTGTATCGCTCTCTTTGGGTAGCGTAATTTTGCAACGGATCGCCGTGTCAAGACCTCCCCTTGTTGATAAAATCGTGATGGCTGGAGGCATTTTTCGAGCGACCCTTAAGATGCGTTTCTTTGTGCATGGAGGTAAATTTTTCGACCATATCCTGCCTTACGAATGGATTTACCGGATTTTTTCCTGGGTAGTTTTACCAAAAAAGAACCATCAGTTTTCCCGCGAGATGTATCGTAAGCAAGCCAAAAAACTGACCAATAAAGAATACATGAAATGGGTGGGATTATACGGTGAATTTTTTAAAATTCTGGACGAATGTTTCAACGCACCCATGCTCAATAAAAGTCTCGTCGTCATGGGCGCACAAGATCACGTATTCCTAAAAGCCGCGCAGCGTTTTGCCAAAAAACAAAAAGAAACTAAACTGGTCATCTTCGAAAAATGCGGCCATATCTGCAACATTGAGAAATGGAAAGATTTTAATCGGGTAGCCGTACAATTTCTGCGGGAAGCGACTACCAACGATCTGGAAAGTCAGCCTTTGGAAATGGGCATGAGTTAACTTAACAAGACAAAAGTGTCATTTGCTTTACTATTTTTGTTGCGCCAAATTTCCTTTATCCTGTTTATTCTGAATACATCGACAACTAACTGCCCGGTTTTTATTCGTATCCGTTGAAATGGTCAGATCATATCCTTTTCCCTGTCGCTTAATCTTGATGGTAGCCCAACCCTTATAGGTCTCTGTAGACGTCATATAGTGTCCTTCTTTTCCCATGTTGAAATAAAATTTGCCTTTGTGAGAACGAAAACCGCCAAATTGCAACTGTGCGTAATTTTGGGAAACATGATAAACCAGCTGTCCCTCCATATTCCGGGTTATGGTCGGTTTCATTCCTAAAATCATATATTCCCAATCTTCAAGTGTCGGAACTTGCCAGTCTTCCGGGCAAATATTACTTTTAGAATTTCCCTCATCATCGACCAGGGAATGGTAATTATATAATTGCCCAAAATGGTTACAGTAGCGTTCCAGATTGTCATAACAGTAAGAAAATTCATTTTGAAACTGAAGGTTGGTGGTCATGATCTGTAAGTCTCCGATGACCACTGCCGAGTAGTTAATACTGTCGCGAGTATCGAGAATTTTTGTGGTAGGTAAAGTACTGGTGAATCCACACAGGAAGAATATCCCGAGCAGACCAAAGTAGAATGATCTCATAGTGTAATTTTGGTTAAATGCAGTCCTAAACATATCAATTCAAGACAATCATCAGGGGGACTAATAACTAGCTTGAACTATTCATAATTCGTAGGGGGGAGTCAGTTGTAAATTGAACGTGAGTGGAGATTCCTCTAGAAAGAGAGTTGCGGAGGGAATATAAATATATTTAAAAACTATCTTTAAGTCAATGGGTATGAGAAAAATACCAGATTAAGGGTAGGATGGGTATTGTGTTTTATTTGGTGTCAAAAGTGGAGTAGGGAGGATTCTCTAAAGGGTATTTATAACTACCCAATATCCGAATTCCAGTCTCCCTCCCGAGCCTTACGTTGCCGCTCCTGCTCCTCCTGAATTCTACGTTGCTGTACTTCCTCAATTTTGCGTTGCTGTTCCAGTCTTGCTTCCTCCATCCGTTGCGCTCTGGTTTTTTCAAAAGTATCTCTGGGAAGAAAATAAGGTCGGCTAGCCAGGTCAGGTTCCGGTGGATAAACAGGAACAATTTCGTCGGTTTCAATTTCCAGTTTATAAAAGAAGGCGGTAAAAATACCTACGATGGCGCCGGAGAGATGGCCTTCCCAGGAAACGCCGGTTTGTACCGGAAAGAGTCCGACGAGCATGCCACTATAATAAAGAAAGACAATGAGTGCGAGCGTAACAGATTTTATATTACGCCGAAAAATACCGGTACCGAGAATGAAAGCCATCAGTCCGTAAACTACGCCACTGGCTCCGATGTGATAGACGGTTCGGGCAAATAGCCATACACCAATTCCGGAAAGGATATAAATCATTCCAATACTCCGAAAAGCAACCTTCGGATAAAAATAAAACATAATCGTAGCCAGTACGAAAAAAGGAATCGTATTGTGAATCAGATGTGAGAAGTCACCGTGAATCAAGGGCGTAAAAATAATTCCCTTCAGTCCCGATAAGCGCAGCGGATAAATACCAAAGCGACCAAAGTCCCAGCCAAAAATAAATTGTACAGAATGAATCAGCCAGATGAGTGCCACAAACAAGAGGGGCCACCACATACTGTCTAAAAGGCGGGCTTTGGAGTCTTCCATAACCGGTTATTTGTAGCGGCGTCGAACAAGCTTGATGAAAACCTGTGCTTTCTTTTTTGCACTTTTTTTATCCCAGCCAAATTCGTTCGCAAGGCTCGCCAGATATGGACGGGCCTCGGTAAAAGAACCAAATCCATTTAAAGTTTTGAGGGCATCATTAAATCGGGTTTTATCTTTTCCGAATAATTCGTTACAGGTAAGAATTTTTTCGTTGATACTGATCGCCTTGGTCAAGTCTCTAATTGGGGTGGAACTGAGCCGATCTGATAACTCCTTAGCTGCGGGCATTTCGAAGAGTTCTTCGTAATCGTCCGTTTCTACCGGGACGCTCGCAGGACGTTCGTCGGCCTGGTAAGTCGGAGTTGGTGCCGCCGGAGGCGCTGTATATTCCCTTACCGGTTTTTCAACTCGAACGGGAACCGGATCAGGGATAGGTTCTGGAGCAGGCTCTCGAATAGGCGCCGGCGCTGGTTCGGGCGTGAACTCTGGAACCGGAATTTCCTGTACCGCTGGTGCTTTTTCAACGGTTTTACGTATTACTCGAGGTGCTTTAACGGCCTCTGGAGTCTCGTTTTCCAGTCCTTCTCCGGAAAAAGCTTTATAAAATTGCCGGATATAATTGAGCATGAGTTGTTGTTCGTGCTCGTCAATACTGCTATCCAGTGTCATACTCTGATAGAGTCGGTTAATCTTTTCGAGGGTGATTTTAGCTTGTTGTAAATTCATAATTGTTACCAAAAAACTGATTGAAATTAGTATCTTCGCTGCGAAGTTGCTGAAGGACATTCATTCTCAAACAACTTCTTAAAAAACGATAAAAGATACTATTTAGTTGTAGATAGAACTAATTTGTTTACACGAAATTTTCTTTATCGTTCAACCCTAAGGGGGTTTTTAACAAAAATACGGAATAATCATCAATATGTTTTTAGAACCACATTTTAAAGGACAACGTAGTGGCTGGATCGAAGTAATCTGCGGTTCTATGTTTTCTGGTAAAACCGAAGAACTGATTCGACGACTCAAACGCGCTAAAATTGCGAACCAAAAAGTAGAGATTTTTAAACCCAAAATAGATACGCGCTATGATAAAAACGAAGTAGTTTCTCACGATGCGAACTCCATCTTGTCGATTCCGGTGGATCATTCCAATAAATTAGTGAGCCTTTCCGAGGGCGTAGGGGTAGTGGGCGTGGATGAAGCACAATTTTTTGATGAGGGAATTGTACGGGTCTGTCAACAGCTGGCTATGCGGGGCACGCGGGTCATCGTTGCTGGTCTGGATATGGATTTTCGCGGAGAACCATTTGGTCCGATTCCCGGACTGTTAGCGGTCGCCGAATACATTACCAAAGTACACGCTATTTGCCAGCACTGTGGCAACCTGGCGACGCATTCTTACCGCTTGTCCGAAGACGAAGCTACGGTCGTTTTGGGTGAAAAAGATCGCTACGAAGCGAGGTGTCGTACTTGTTACCACATGGGGAATATTCTGGATTTGCAGGTCCATCAGAAGTGAAAAGGCTGTCAGTCGGGGGTATTCGATTTTTAAAATAGTATTAGTGTATGTTTTAATATTGAATGTTGATTTTAAAGGCGTCTATTGGATGGAAAATTGAATGTTTTAATGTCACTTTGTCTTTGGCATCCAGTCAATAATTTTCAATAAAAAACTTTAATATAAACATACATGTAAAGTTCCAAAATCTTTCTTCAGTATTGGACATTCATTATTCAACATTCAAAAAACACCATGATCGTTTGTATAGCCGAAAAACCTTCTGTGGGGCGGGAGATCGCTCAGATTCTTGGAGCCCGTTCGCGACACGATGGCTACTACGAGGGTAATGGTTATGCGGTTACCTGGACTTTCGGACATTTCTGCACACTAAAAACACCCGACGATTATCGGGCTGATTGGAAAAGATGGCAGCTGCAAACCCTGCCGATGATCCCGGAAAAATTTCAAATAAAATTAATCGGAAATAAAGGAGTCAAAAAGCAGTTTGGGATTATTAAAACCTTGCTGAAAAAAGCGAGTTCGGTCATTAACTGCGGGGATGCGGGACAAGAAGGTGAGTTGATTCAGCGGTGGGTATTGCAGCATGCTAAATATAAAGGCCCGGTGCAACGACTCTGGATTTCCTCTTTGACTTCCCAAGCCATCCGCGATGGATTTAAGAATCTAAAACCGGCAGCGGATTATAACAATCTTTTTTACGCCGGTAGCTCCCGCGCCATCGGCGACTGGTTGCTGGGGATGAATGCCACACGGGCCTACACGCTCAAACACGGAGGTTATAAACAAGTCCTGTCCATCGGACGAGTACAAACGCCGACGCTGGCAATGCTTGTAGAGCGGTACCACGAAATCAATAATTTTAAACCTGAACCTTACTGGGAGCTGCATACGCTTTATCGGGAAACGGATTTTAGTTACGAGAAAGGGCGTTTTGAAAAAAAGGAAGACGGTGAAAAATTACTGGCCACCGTAAAGGATAAACCTTTCGAAGTAATTGAAGTAAAAAAGAAAAACGGTAAAGAATTTCCACCTTATTTATTTGATTTGACCAGTTTGCAGGTGAACTGTAATCGACGGTTTGGATTCACGGCGGATCGAACGCTTAAGATTGTCCAGTCTTTATACGAACAAAAAGTGGTGACTTATCCCAGAGTAGATACCACGTATTTACCGAATGATGTCTATCCTAAAATTCCGGGTATTTTACAACAAATGGGACAGTATGCACAGTTTACGCAATCACTGTTGGGAAAAACGATCCGTAAGTCTTCCAAGGTTTTTAATGATAAAAAAGTAACCGATCACCACGCAATCATTCCCACGGGGAGTGAAAAAAATCTGGTGGGCGACGAACAGAAAGTATACGATGCGATTGCCCGGCGTTTTTTGGCGGCCTTCTATCCGGATTGTCTGGTGGCCAACACAACGGTGATCGGAGAAGCAGCGGGTGTCAGATTTAAAGCAACTGGAAAAGAGATTCTGGATCCGGGATGGCGCGTATTATATCCGAGAAAATCGAGCCGTACTACTACGCAAACCAGCCAGACGAATAATAATTCGCCCGGGAGTACCAGTCAGCAAAAAGGAAAAAAAGGAGAAAATATTTTACCAGAATTTAAAAAAGGAGAACAAGGCCCGCACGAACCGACTTTACTCGAAAAAATGACCCAGCCTCCCAAGCATTATTCGGAAGCAACCTTGCTACGAGGAATGGAAACGGCGGGTAAAAAAGTAGAGGACAACGAACTACGCGAATTGATGAAAGCCAACGGTATCGGTCGACCTTCTACCCGGGCAAATATTATCGAAACACTTTTTCGGCGCAAGTACGCTTTCCGGCAAAAAAAATTAATTATTGCCTCCGAAACAGGAATTCAATTGATCGGACAAATAAATAATGATTTGCTGAAATCGGCGGAACTGACGGGACAGTGGGAAAAAAAATTACGGGAAATCGAAGAAGGAACCCACGGTGCGGGGCAGTTTATTCAGGATATGAAAAATATGGTCAGCCATCTGATCGACGAAGTGAAAAATGCGCGTGCTAATCCTAAAATTGCCGCTGCGGCTCCCGCCCGAAAATTTAAAGCCTCTACGAAGGGTAAAGGAAAATCTACCGTAAACCAAAAAATTTCTAATACAAAACCAAAAGGTAAAAAAGCACTGACGGAAACAATTTGTCCGAAGTGCCGACGCGGAAAATTACTGAAAGGGAAAACGGCCTACGGGTGTAGCGAGTATAAAACGGGCTGTAATTTTCGGTTACCTTTTGAATTTATGGGTAAAAAAATATCCGATAATCAGCTGGGTAGATTGATGAAACTTGGATCCACCGTTACGCTCAAAGGGTTTTTAAGTGGAGGAAAAAAAGTAAATGGAAAACTGGAATTTGATCGCAATCATCAACTGGTATTTCAGAGGAATACTGCGGTGGCTACGCCAAAAAAAGGAACCGTACCAAAGAAGGGAAAAGGTGAAATGGTTTGTCCACGCTGTAAAAAAGGAAAAATCGTCAAAGGCAAAACAGCCTACGGTTGCAGTAACTGGAAGAGCGGCTGTGAGTTCAAAGTTTCTTTTACAGAAATCAGGGAGGCCATCGGTGCTCGTCCGGTCACTAAAGCAGCCGTAGTGGCCGTTTTGACAAAATTGACGTAGAAAATTTAGTTAGTTTTAGATGTTAGTATCTTAATCCTTTTCCTTCTCGACCAACATAGACATCAACAGGCGGTAATTTTATCTGGGTAATATTATCGAAAAAATTCATCAAATACCCTTTTACAAAATCTCGCTCTTCCCGATCTAGGATACTAAACCTGGAAACGATTTTAAGTAAAGCTTCCCGATTATTTTCAAAAAGCTGTATGGTCTCTTTTAAGTCTCTGACATCCTCCGGAAATCCTAAAAAAGCACGATCTCCTTGTTTGATTACATCCAATCTTTTACTACCTGTACGGTAAGGTGCTTTTACCATTTCAGAGAAATCAAAATCATAAGGAACCGTAATTGCTTTGTCATCTATCTTCACCATTTTCAGGTTGCGTCCAGCGGCTAAATTATAGTCAATATTTCCAATCATGTATTGAAATAATGCGACCATTTTAAATTGATCACGGTCCAGTACCTCGGGTTGTATATTAAAAGTCTTATCCATTTTGGTAGCTCCGATTCGATTTCGAAACTCAGCGCTATCTTCAATGACAAAACCATACTGTACGTTTTTATTGCCTGTATTGCTATCAATAAAATTGATTTTTAGCAACTGGACCCGCAAACTTTTATCCGTCAGTTGATTGTATAGTTTATAAGCCAGATATTCCTTTAATAAGAGCTTTTTGGCCAAGCTTTCATCTTCAAGACACTGTGTCACTAGTTTCATATCATCAAACTTGGACAGGCCGGCTTCTTGTAATTCTCCTTTTTTGAAATTCAATTTTAGAGGCGGTGTACCATTACAATTCATTCGTCGGTAATTACCGCGCAGTCCTACTTTTATTTTCCAGGACCAGAATCGTCCATTACTATCGGTAAAAGAAAGGTTTCCTTTTACTTCGTCTTCGGATCGTCGATCCTCTATTAATTGGACCATATCGGTCTCAAGATTAATTTCCAGTATTTCCTGATAGCTCATCAAATCTAGCAGACTTTCGGGAGCGGTATTATTATTACTAGCTTTTACCAAATCTGGTAAAAAACAGAACAATAGAAATGGTAAAACATATTTTAAGTTCAGCATATTGGGTACATTTAATCGGAAGCTTTTTAAAAAACTCCGTAGTTTAAAAGAAGTAATTCTTAATTTTCTACGTCAAAAAACTTACAATACAAAGTTAGTGTAAATTTTACGCTAAGATGGTGCCAGATTATCCAATTTTGGTGCTATATTGATTATTTCCCTTATATCGGAGGCTGATTTGATGGGAAAAACTATGAAGTATTCCTTATCTTTGAGGTAATGGAAACCTCTAAATACCCCTTGCCAATGAAGACATACGATGGATTGAAGACCGTTAATCGGTTAAAAACCTTTTGGTTTCCCGCTATTCTACTTTTATTATTATTGCTGATTATTCAGACGAGTGGTAATAAATTTGGGGATCATGCGGGTAAAGTATGGTGGTGGTTTAGCCTAACGGTCCTTCCATTAAGCCTCTTATTGTTGATATTATCCGTGCGCGCACAGCAATCCGTGTATTCTACCGTGTCTGGGACCGTTAACTGGTTGTCTATTTTGCTGACCGTCGTTTATTATATCTCTATTGTATTTACCCTTTTATACGAACCCCTCAGTTCCCTTGATTTAGTTAGTATTTTAAAAAATTCGACAATTTATCTATTGATTTTTGAAGGATTGATTATGACCTTTCTGGGGTTGACCTTCTTGCGCAGTAAGAGAGCAAAACAGCTTTTGAAGCCGGAATCGGAGCCAGTTATTGAAAAGAAAAAAGATTTTTTAGTGCCGGATGGAGTAGATACGGCCAGCTTGGTGATGGAGTACGAACAAATGGTACAGCGGGATCAGTTGAATAAACTTCAAGCCAATTTGATAGCTTTTGCTAAGCAATATAACTTACCGTATCAGGATGTCCTATTGTCACAAAGAAATTTACGGCAACTGGAAAATGATCGGTTGGTGAATATTATTTCCAGCGAAAATTATGCTATGCAAAAAGCACAAATCACTAATTTTTTATTATTAAAAATAAACGCCCTGAAAAAATGAAAACAATTAAAAATTTTTACCACCGAACGTTACTATTGTTTTTCTGCCTATCTCTAACGGTTTCTTTATTTGCTCAGACCGATAGTTCGTTTGAAATTTACGATGTAGAAGCTTGCTATAATGACGATTCTACTATTGTAAAGATCGCCTACAACCTTCGACCTACTGAAAGTGAGAAGGAAAAATTTTCTGTTGATTTAATAATATTATTTCAGGGAAAACCACTCGGCAATCCATCTACAGAAGGAAATCTTGGAAAAGACGTATACCCAGGAAGCCGCAACAGTATTTTTTGGTACAAAACCAAAGACGTTGATGGCTACGATCAGGATATTGAATTTAGGTTTTTGGTCAAAAAGATATTAGAAAAAGATTCCCGGCCCGGTGTACCTACCAGATATAGTACTTCCACTTCTTACGGAAAAAATTTCGGGATTGACGGATACATCGAGTATCCCCGATTTCCTTTCCCTCCACCGATGGCAACGGCCACCCAAACGATCTCTCCAAATATTTTTCAAAATCATCACACCTTCGGAGAAGTAAATGAAACAATTGTCGAGTGTATTGATGAGTCTGGCTACGTTTCTTCCAAACGCCAATACTACGCGGTGCCCAATGGTTACGCACTGGTCACCCAACTGGAAAAAATCAACGAAGACGGCAGTCCAAGATTAGGGCCCGAGCGTTGGGAAGCAAAGGTTAAGTCTACCTTTAAGGAATTTTCTATTTTAGATTATCTCAAGGCACTCGTAGTGGGAGAGGAAGCAAATTTCAGGGTACTGGTTTTTATGATCACCGATGTGCCGCTTACGCAATCAGAGGAAATTACCGAGATGACCACGGCGAAGTCCTGGTTAAAAAAAGGAATGAATGCGTTACCCGATGATCTGGCTGCACTCGAATTTACCCCTCGGCATAAAGTAAATCTATTGCTTTACGAATTTAAACAACACGAATCAGGAAAGGCAGCGCTGCTACAAGAAAGTCGTGTTGGAATCGAAGAACAAATGGTAAATACGGGGATTGACGAGTTGATAGAATAGGAAGAAATAATGAATATCAAATATTGATTAAATCAATATTGAATTTTCAGACCAGCTACCGTGGGTTTTTTAGGGACTGTCCCATAAAGATACTGTGTCAGTGCGTAAGCCTTCCTTTAGGAAAAGAAGGTGAGCAAGGCCAAATGACACACTTGCCTGTACAGTCTCGTTTTTTATTTAAAACCGCGCCAAATTTTAAAAGACTGGATTTTATTATTCAATGTTCTTTAACTACTACTTTTTACAACGAACTCAACATCCACACCGCCATTACCAGCATCACCGAATTTTCGATCAGCGTCGCCTTGGTCATTGGAAGTTTGAGGGCAGTACCCAGGCAAGCACACTGAATTTGTTGTTTGTTTAATAGGGTTTTGACTACGCCAATCGTAGTGATTCCCAAAATAATAACGGTTATAATTAATGCGGCGGGAATTTGCCAGCGCAGTAAAAACATCAATCCCAGAGCGGTTTCTAAAAAAGGATAAACCCAGCCGTAAAGCGGTACTCGCTTCGCAATTGGGTCGTACATCCCAAACGATGCTGGAAAACCTTTTAAGTCCAGTAATTTAAAAAATCCAAATACAATATAAAACAATCCCATAAAGTCGAGCATAAAATCTCCTCCCGACCAGGGATTAATATTCAGCAAAACAGACGCCGCAGTCAGATAACCAAAAATCAGAAAGAGCGGAAAAAGCTGTCGCCATTCGGAAGTCGCCCCGGTCATCGCTTGAGCAGCAGGAGTAGGAGGCGACGTGATGCTATTTTCCACCGTATATTTATCTGGCAGTGCGGCCGCGATTTGTTCCGGCGTGAGGGATTGTTGGCTGGTAATCTTTGCGGTATGATCTTCGAGGGTTACCACTGCGTGTTCTACGTTTGGTAGCTTATTGAGTTGTTGCTCGACGTGGGTACGGCAACCGTTGCAGGTCATTCCGCGGACGAGAAAGGTTTGTTCCATGATCTATGTACTTTATTTAAATCTAATGTACGAGTATTTATGATAACAGAGACAACTATAAAACTGTTCTAATTTCCACCAAAACAAATTTATTGCTTACTTTTACTAACTATGATAAAAACAGACATCTGTATCGTCGGAGCTGGCCCCGGAGGAGCTGCGGCGGCCTTAAAATTAGCGTACGCCAACCAATCTTGCGTATTGATTGATAAGGCGACTTTCCCGCGTGATAAGATTTGTGGAGATGCGCTGAGTGGAAAAGTATCTACCGTACTCAACAGAATGGATCCGGAAATCATGAATCGTTTTCGGGCAACGCCGCAGGTAGGCATGTGGGGCTTTAAATTTACTTCCCCCAACGGTAAAGAAATGTATTTTGATTTTACACCGAAAGATCTGGCCGAAGCAGACTATCCTCCCGCTCCTGGTTACGTGGCGACCCGGTTGGTTTTTGATAATTTTTTAATCGAAGAAGTAAAGCGCCACGAATGCGTAGACCTCCACGAGGGAATCGATATTTCCGAATATATTAAAACCCCGGAAGGTTATTTATTAAAAGATAAAAGTGGAGAATTTACCATTCAGACCAAAATTCTCATCGTGGCAAACGGCGCCCATTCTCCTTTCTCCCGTAAGCACGCCGGACTGGAAAAAGACAACCGTCACCACGCCGGAGGTCTAAGGGTCTACTATAAAAATGTAGCCAACCTCGAAGGACAACCCGCCATTGAATTACATTATTTTAAAGAATTGGTTCCCGGTTATCTCTGGATTTTTCCTTTGCCCAACAACGGCGCCAACGTCGGACTGGGTATGCGGACCGATATGATCAGCAGCCGGAAATTTAACATGCGGACGGCACTGGAAGAATTGGTGGCTACCCACCCACGATTAAAAGATCGTTTTAAAAATGCTGAAATCACGGACTCCGTCAAAGGTTACGGATTACCATTAGGCTCTAAAAAAAGAATTTTATCCGGCGATCATTATATGCTGGTGGGCGACGCTGGCCACCTGATCGACCCACTGACGGGCGAAGGAATTGGAAACGCCATTTACAGCGGAACCATCGCTGCGGATCAGGCCGTCAATTGTCTGGAAGCTAGAAAGTACGACGCTAAATTTATGCGTGCCTACGATGTCAGAATTCAGCGGGTGCTGGGGACGGAGCTCAAAGCCAGCTACTTAATGCAGCGGATCATGCTCTATCCTAAGTTGGTGAATTTCCTGACCAATCGGGTGGAAAACAATAAATTCGTAATGGATTTTTTAAACAAGATTTACGCAGATTCTACCACCGAATGGCATAAGGAATTATGGCGTCCGGGTTTTTGGTGGCGAGTGGTGAAGGGGAATTGAGTTAGATTAATTGATGTACGGATGTGCGGATTGATGCATTTAAATTGGAAAGGGAGCGGACAAAAAGCAGATTAAGAAGCGATTAGAAATATATTTAAATTAGCACATCAAAAAATCTTCTAATCCATCAATCAAAAAATCCGCAAATCTACAACCCTCCCGTCTTATGCAAAATCGGCAACTGCGCTCCGTAAGCTTTGGAAATGTTTTCTTCCGTAAAAGTCGTTTCTGTATCGCCCACGGCGATCAACCGTTGATTCAATAAGATCACTTTATCAAAATAATTTTTTACCGAAGACAAATCGTGGTGGACGACCAGTAAGGTCTTTTGTTGAGCGGCCAGATTTTTCAGGATTTTAATAATTCGTTCTTCCGTGGTAATATCGACTCCGACGAACGGCTCGTCAAAAAGAAAAATATCCGCCTGTTGGCACAAGGCTCTGCCCAGAAAAACCCGTTGCTGCTGACCACCGGATAATTCACCAATCTGCCGATCTTTAAACGGAGTCATACCAACTTCTTCCAGGGCTTGCTGCGCAAAATCATGATCCGTTTTATTCATCCGCTGGAACATTTTTTTATGCGGATATCGTCCCATCAAAATAATATCATACACGGTAGCCGGAAATTGCCAGTCCACATCCGATTTTTGGGGAACGTAGACTACTTCTTTACGAACCTCCTGGATGGTTTTTCCTTTGATCACGACGGTACCATTATTGATATCAATCAAGCCCAGGATACCTTTAAATAAAGTAGATTTTCCGGCACCATTCGGACCCACGACGCCGTAGACGTTGCCCGCTTCGAGTTCCAGAAAAATATTGGTCAGAACGCGTTTGCGTTCGTACGAAACCGAAAGCCCTTTTACGGAGATGGTGACCTGGCTCATTAGTTGTTCATTTTTTTGATCATAAATAGCATGCCGCCCAGAAAAACAGCCGCCAATATTCCAATCATGAGATAGTTAGAATTACCGG
>CALLPK010000016.1 GCA_938015415.1 uncultured Saprospiraceae bacterium | reverse complement strand
GTTAAAAAGGAGGATTCTCCCCTTAGAAATGGTATTTTTAGGAAATAATTAAGAGAAAAACGGGTTACGAAGCCCCTTTAATATTGTCTAAATAGATAAGGAATAAAGGATAAATGAGTTAGCCCAAAGGGGAAAATATACTCAAGTTATTTACGCTTTATTCTTAAGTATTTAGTGCTTAAATTTTGTTCTGGGGATGCCCAGAACACTCACGAAAACAATAATGATGAAATCAATTATTTTTTTGCTGCTCTTTACTCCGGCAATGATATCTGGTCCCGCTAATCTGGGAAAGATAGCCAACGCCATTAGCGAGGGCGACGCAGCGGCTTTGGCCGGATTTTTTGATAAAGATGTCGAAATGACCGTATTAGATGAGATCAACTTATACAGCAAAGCGGAAGCGCAAGCGGCTGTAAAGGCTTTTTTTACTAAAAACCCACCTAAGAAATATACCCAGGTTCACCAGGGTGCTTCGCAGGGTGCGGGCGGTCAGTATTGCATCGGTGTTATGGAAACATCGGGACAGAAGTTTCGCGTCATGATCTATCTGGAAAAGGTAGCCGGAAATTTTTTAATCAAAGAACTTAAGTTCGAAGAGGAGTAAACACCTCTTTAAAATTCATACGTCAGAATCCCGGAAGCAATTAAATTTGTTTTCGGGATTTTTCTTCTACACCATATCCAAAAAGCGCAAAGTCATATTTTGCCGGATCGTTGGGGTCGAAGAGCCGGAGTTGTTCCGTTAATTCTACGACGGTCCTCCAATCTCTCTGTTTTCTTTTTATTAAATTAAATTTTCGGGCAATCCGCTCTACGTGTACATCCAGCGGAATCATCAATTGCGCTGGTTTAATATTATTCCAAATACCAAAATCAACGCCCATCTTATCTTGTCTGACCATCCAACGCAAGAACATATTTAAGCGTTTACAGGTGGATTTTCGTATGGGGGTGGCTACGTGCTTACGGGTGCGCTGTGGACTGTCGGGTAGGTTGAAAAACAATTCGTGAAAGCCGGAGAGGGCAGGGGAGACATCGGGACTATCGGCTTCAATAAATTGAGAAAATCCGAATTCCAGTGATTCGTTTTGACGATAATATTGTTGAAAAAATTCTAAAAAATAAAGCGTATCCGTGGGTTGAAAAGTACGATGCTTAAAATCCAGAAAAGGTTTTCGATCTTCTTCGGTATGATTGACAATAAAGTCGTAAGGACTTTCGCCCATGAGCGCAAAGAGCTCGGTCGCCTTATTAATGATGGTCACTCTTTGTCCCCAGGCCAGCATAGACGTCCAGAAAGCGGTGATCTCGATATCTTGCTTACGGGAATAACGGTGTGGAATACTAATCGGATCGTGGGTAATAAAACCGGGAACATTATAGGTGTTGACGTATTGGTCGAGAAGGTCCTTTAGTTCCATAGATAGGTGGTGGTTAGAAATATGATCTTTGGAAAAGAAGCCTTATTTTTTGGTGAGCTAGTAATTATTTGTACTTTTGCTGAGTAATTTTATTTATAAAAACTACTCTTATGACGGCCACTTTCACTTACACTTTGCTGCTTGCTTTTATTTTATTGGGAAAAAAGGCATTTAATAAATTTAACCGTTAATCTTTATTCCCTCTTAATGGTTGGGCTTGCGATAACGGTCAAGTTTCATTAAGCCCATTTTTTGTAGAAAATGCTGCCCGGAAACCCTTAACACTCCCAATCCATATTTGGCACTCCGCCGAAAATTAATCGAAGATGCTTCCTCAAAATATTTAGTTGGACAGGTAACCTCCGCAATTTGATAGCCGTGGAAAATAATTTGTGACAACATTTCATTGTCAAAAACAAAATCGTCATCATTAGCATTGAAGTCAATTCCTTCCAGAACTTCCCGGCTAAAGGCCCGGTAACCAGTATGATATTCAGATAGTTTATAATTGACCAACAAATTTTGGGTGAAAGTTAACAAACGGTTGGCCACAAATTTATAAAAAGGCATACCTCCCGCCAGCGCTCCTTTTCCCAGGATTCGGGAACCTAAAACGACTGGGAATAAATCTTCACCAATAATATTAACCATCGAAGGAATCAACAATGGGGTGTACTGATAATCTGGGTGCAACATAATAACAATGTCACCCCCCAGTTCGAGGGCCTTATTGTAAAGAGATTTTTGGTTGCCACCGTACCCTTTGTTATTTTGGTGAACAATGACGTGCTGAATACCTATAGAACGCGCCAGTTCGCTGGTATTGTCCTTGCTGGCATCATCACACAAAATCACCTCATCGACCAGATCGAATGGGATTTCCCGGTAAGTTTTCTCAAGGGTTAGTGCTGCGTTGTAAGCAGGTAATACCACCACCACTTTTTTGCCTTTGTACATAGTTTGTTTATTCTTCTTCGGAAGTAGCTGGTGCTTTTTTAGCTTTCTTTTTTGCTTTTACCTTTTCTTCTTTCACTTCCTCTGTTACAGCCTCTTCCTTTGGTTTATCGTCTTCAAGCGATAGTAATTTACGCTCATTTAAATAATTGAACCATTTGATTACCTTCTTCATATCACTCAGGTAAACCCGGTCTTCGTCGTAGTCTGGAAGAATTTCTTTAAAGTAAGCAATCACCTCTGCTGGCTTGGAGTTATGAGGGATCGGCGCCAGCGTGGCTGATTTTTCTATCATGGTTTTGAATATCGTATCCAGCTCCTCTGTATCTTCTTGTGTATAAATACCAATGGAAGCCAATGGCGTGAACTGGTGCTTACGGGCAGAGACGAATTTTCTCTTACCACTATCCAGGTCTTCTACAATCAGTCCATTACTGCGATTCGCAGCCATCTTAAACACGCCCGGTAAGCCACTCACCGCTACAAAATCTTCTAGGTTCATGTTAATATTTCTTTTTGAGATATTGAAAAATTTACTTTAAGTTGCGAAATTACGAAAACTAAAGGGCTTATATAGCGAATCTTTATCTCAAAATTAGACTTTACCTTAAAGACGATATAATATCGGAGATGTTGGAACTTATTTTCTTTCCTTTTATGTTTTAGGAACAAGTGCCAGGCTGTTACTTTTTTACAAAAATAATTACGGATGAATAATACATTTCCAATACTTTCAACAAATAGACTCATTCTTAGCCTTCCGACCCTAAGCGATATAGCCGATATTGTCAAGCATGTCAACAACCCCAGGATTGCAGATGCTACGGCAACCATTCCCTATCCGTACCAACGGGAAAATGCGGTTGCGTGGATCAAAATGGCTACGGAAGGTTTTGATAATAAAACAGTTTATATTTTTGCCATCAAGCACCAGAAAGTAGGAGAAGTAATCGGTGGGATTGGATTACACCTCAACGTTGTACACCAGCAGGCTGAGCTAGGATATTGGCTCGGTGAAAAATACTGGAATCAGGGCTTAATGACCGAAGCCATCGGACGGGTTATCAAATTTGGATTTGAAGAATTACACCTTCATAAAATTCACGCCGTACATTTTACAAAAAATCCAGCATCGGGCAAAGCCATGATTAAAAATGGAATGGTACAAGAAGGATTACGTCGCGGTCACGTACTGAAAAAAGGGGAATTTCGGGACATCGCAGAATATGGAATCTTAAATCAATAGCAATGGCAAATTCAATGGCAATCTCAAAAGTCCACTGAAAGCCAAACACGATAGAAGAGAGCCTATTGTTCGCCTATCGTCAGCCCATTGAAAGCCAACCACGTTCGCAGGAAAAAAAGCCCACCGAAAGCCCCTCACCGATTGAAGAGCCCCCTCAATAAGCCAACAACTCCCCCAATTTCTCCTTAAATCGCTCCACGGGTTGATAAATTGCTTCCAGCTTTTTAGAAAAAGGAATGGGCGTATCCAGACTTCCACAACGCACCACCGGCGCATCCAAATGCTCAAAGCAATGCTCAGAAATCCACGCCGAAATTTCACCACCAATACCACCAGTCAGACTATCTTCGTGAAGAATTAATACGCGATTAGTCTTTTCTACTGTTTCTCGAATGGCTTGATAATCAATGGGCATCAGACTACGCAAATCCAGAATCTCTACGTCGACTCCCATTTCTTCTACGACTGTCTTCGCCCAGTTGACCCCCTGTGCGTAGGTAATAATACTGGCGCGGCTTCCGACTTGAACGACCTTAGCTTTTCCAATTTCTATCGTATAATAATCATCCGGAATGGATGCGGACATACTCCGGTAAAGCGCTTTATGTTCGAAAAATAAAACGGGATTCGGGTCTTCTAATGCGGCTAGTAACAACCCTTTGGCATCATAGGGATTGGAAGGATATACAATCTTTAAACCCGGCGTATGAAAAAACCAGGCTTCATTGGTTTGAGAGTGAAAAGGTCCGGCACCCACACCGCCGCCACAC
Organism: uncultured Saprospiraceae bacterium; assembly: GCA_938015415.1. GTDB lineage: Bacteria > Bacteroidota > Bacteroidia > Chitinophagales > Saprospiraceae > JALZUU01. The sequence goes on along the minus strand of CALLPK010000016.1, from coordinate 58,311 downwards.
GGCATTCGGATCACAACGTCCGCATTTTGAGCCCAACGGTAATGCAGTTTGGCCAAATTATTTACAATCTGATTAAATCCACAAGTCACAAAATCGGCAAACTGCATCTCGACCATCGCCTTCATTCCTTTGATACTCAATCCGAGACCAATCCCTATAATGGCGCTTTCACAAAGTGGTGTGTTACGTACCCGTTCTTTGCCAAAAGCTTTGACAAATCCATCTGTTATTTTAAAAACACCACCGTATTCCGCAATGTCTTGTCCCATCAATACCAGGTTGTCGTGCTTCTCCATTCCCTGTCGCAACGCATCCGAAACGGCATCAATAAATCTTTTATCTGTTTTTTTATCACTGGCCGGAGGCGTAGCAATCGACTCAAAAGGGGAATAAACGTCGTTTAATTCCTCGGAGAGATTGGCCGTAACGGGCGGCTCGTCCCCGGCAATTTTTAACCCAGCTTCAATTTGTGCTTTATTCTCTTTTCGAATATGCTCAATATCCGCTTCGGTTAAAATGCCTTCTGCTGTCAACCAGCGTTCGTAATTTTCGAGTGGATCCTTGGCGCCCCATTCTTCCATTAATTTTTTGGGAACGTACTTGGTGCCCGACGCTTCTTCGTGGCCCCGCATTCGGAAGGTCTGACATTCGATCAGCACTGGTTCCGGGTTTTTACGGAGGTCTTTGGCGACTTTATGGATGGTATTATAAACTTCTAAAATGTTATTTCCGTCAATGGTCATGGACTTCATACCGTATCCCTTGCCACGGTCGGCGAGATGTTCGCAACGGTACTGTTCGCTGGCGGGTGTGGACAATCCATACCCATTATTTTCAATCACAAAAATAACGGGTAATTGCCAGACGGCCGCCACGTTGAGGGCTTCGTGAAATTCACCTTCGCTCGTTCCCCCTTCTCCCGTAAATGCCAGAGAGACTTTCTTTTCCTTATTTAGTAAGTGAGCCAGAGCCGTTCCGCCCGCCAGCGAAAGCTGTGGGCCAAGGTGCGAAATCATACCGACCACGTGGTAGTCCGGCGCTCCGAAGTGAAAAGACCGATCTCTTCCTTTAGTAAAACCCATTAATTTTCCCTGCCACTGCGCAAATAATCGCTCCAGCGGAATATTTCGACTCGTAAAAACGCCCAGATTACGGTGCATCGGAAAAATAAATTCGTCTGCTTCCAAAGCCAGCGTTGCTCCTACGGAAATGGCTTCCTGCCCAATTCCTGAAAACCATTTGCTGATTTTTCCCTGACGAAGTAAAATGAGCATTTTTTCTTCAATCATACGGGGAAAAAGCATGCCTTTATAAAACTCGATGAGCGTATCTTTTTTGATACGCCCTTTTCTATAGTTGAAAACGGGTTTGGTAGGGTTGGACATAGGTGAATTATTAATTTGATTTGCCTGACAAAAATAGGATAAATTCTCATACGATTCCCGCCGTTGCAAGTTTTGTTTTTAGTACCTTTGTTTCTCTAATTTCGAAGAATTTTTTCCATAAAACGCCAGCATGAGTGCTACTTATACGATAAAATTACCTCAATTTGAAGGGCCGTTCGATTTATTGTTGTTCTTTATTGAGCGCGATGAGCTGGATATCAATGACATTCCAATAGCGGAAATTACCAATGAATTTTTGTTGTATATCAAGATGATGGAATCCCTCAACATCGACCTGGCCAGTGAATTTATCCTCGTAGCGGCTACGCTGATGCGGATCAAAGCCAAGATGCTGATTCCCCGCAAGCCAATTGACGAAGAAGGAAATGAGATCGATCCACGGGATGAGTTGGTAAAGCGGCTCATGGAGTACAAACGGTACAAAAGTGTGTTGGAAGATATGCGAAAAATGGAGGCGGATCGCAGTTTGCGGAATATCAGAGGAAATACCACCAAGGATTTACGCAAAATCGGAGAGACCGCCCTCGTAGATATCGAATTGGAATCCTTGACGCTTTATAAGTTGATGAAAACTTTTCAGCGGGTGATGAATCGTCTGGAAGATAAAAAGAAAAAAGCGGTACATAAAGTATTCACTTATAATTATACCGTTTCCGGACAGCAAATTCAGATTTTAGCTAAAATCAAGCAATTCAAACGAATTGATTTCGAGTCGGTATTCGGGGACTGTGAAGACCGGATGCACGCGATCATCAATTTTTTAGCATTATTAGAACTGGTTAATCTTCAGCGGGTCACCTGTATTCAGGGAGTAGGTGTCAATAATTTTTGGCTATCAACGGGAGAAGATCGTCCGGTGATGAGTGTAGAAGAGGAGTAGAGAATATTGAATTTCGAATCTTCAATTTTCAATATTGATTTTAACCCACTATATTGAACGGAGATATAACTTTTACAATTCTGATTGTGTAATACTCAAGGCTTTTGCTGCTATTTAACTAACATTCCTTAGTTCATGACTTTAACCAAAACAGAAGAGGATTATCTCAAAGCATTATTTTACCTCATTATAGAAAGTGGAGATGAGCGCGTGGGCAGTAGTCAACTGGCTGATTATCTGGATATCTCTCCGGCGTCGGTGAGCAGTATGTTGAAAAAGCTAAAAGGTAAAGCGTTGGTTAGTTACGAAAAATACGGTAAGTTAGCGCTGACCGAGGAAGGAGAAGGTATCGCTATTTGGTTGATTCGTAAGCACCGTCTCTGGGAAACATTTTTGTGTAAACATATGAATTTTAAATGGGAGGAAGTACATGATGTGGCGGAGCAACTCGAGCATATTCAATCTCCCAAATTAATTTCTGAATTAGATAAATTTTTGGGTTATCCCGAAAAAGATCCCCACGGCGCGCTCATTCCCAACCAAAAAGGAGAGTACAAAATAATACCAAAAGTAACACTTTCGTCCCTGGCAATTGGCGACCGTTGCCGCTTGACTTCCGTGAAAGACAGCTCCGTTTCTTTTTTACAATATGTTTCTAAAATTGGACTCGTATTAAGCAGCGAAGTATTTGTGGAAGATATTCAGGGTTTTGATCAGTCCATGTTGATTGCTTTTGATGGTAAAAAAGTAACCATTTCTAAAAAATTTGCCGATAACGTTTTTGTTGAACAAATTGCGATTCCTTAAACTCAAACTAATTATGACACCTCGATTTTTATCTATTGCTGTATTTTGTTATTTATTAATTTCTATCATCGCTTGTCAATCTGACTCAACTGACACCACGAATAAAAGCAGCCAACTAGACTACGAAACGCTTGCGAAAGATTTCTGCACTTGCGCCGATGAATCCATTGCTCTTAATACAGAAATGAAAGGATATCTGGATGCCGGAGATGATAGAGCTTTTGACGCTACGGTTAACAAAGTACAAGTTGCTTTCGACGGTGCCATCCTTTGCGCGAAAAGCGCTAAGAAAAAACAAACGGACCAGGCGATCGATAAAAAAAGACTCGGCGCTTCTTTAAAGAGAACCTGTGCGGAGATGCCTCCGCGGTTGACGCTGGAGTTATTGGATAAGGTGAAGTGAATATTTGAAAAACAATATTCTGCTATTTTTTTACATCTGATTATTATGTAAGATGAACTTTATGAGTTGCTTTTAGAGTGAAATGTTAGCGTAGTGTTTACAGCTGTTTTTCACCTTTAAGATTTTGCTATGCAAGTAAGCATATCAACTAACCATCCAACTCCCTGATACAAAAAATCGTCCCTGGAAACTACTCAACATCCACGGAGCCATCGTAAGAAAAGGAACTTTCAACTCCGCAACGGAGCAAATAGATGTACAAGCAATAACGGACGGAATTTATTTTTTACAAATAACAGATTTTAAAGCAAAACGTATCCTAGTCGGCCTCAGCCAATAATCAAGGATGCTTTCAAAAAAATATCTAAATCTCTTTCAAAAAACTATCTTCAACGATTCAACACCTCAACGAGCGAAGCGATTCAACAAGCAAAGCACATCAACAAAATCACCCCCCTGCCACCATCCGCATCATCTCCGCACATAGAATCGCCGCGTACGTTCCCAGTGCGTATCCCAGCACCGCCATCAATACACCCACCGGAGCCAGCGACGGACTGAACGCCGAAGCCACTACCGGCGCCGAAGCCGCTCCTCCCACGTTCGCCTGACTTCCGACCGCCACGAAGAAAAACGGCGCCCGAATGATCTTGGCCGTTACGAGTAAAACGATAATATGTACCAGCATCCAGATAATTCCAACGGCAAATAAACCCAGGTTGTCAAACACCTCTCCCAGATTCATTTTCATACCAATTGTCACCACCAGAATGTAAATAAAAATAGAGCCCCAGGTAGAAGCACCGACCCCTTCCATCTGACGAGCTTTGGTAAATGACAAGATCAAGCCGAACGTAGTAGAAATTACAATCAGCCAAAAGAAATGAGACATGAGCGAATTAAGTCGATAGTTACTAAGCGTTGCTTTTAATTCATCTGACATTGAGCCGGTAATCGAATCCGCTCCCCAGTGGGCCAAAGCTACTCCACCAAAAGCGATGGCCATTAACACCATCAAGCTGGTCGTCGTAGGAATCTTTTGGATACTCGCGCGGTAAGCCGCAACGGATTCTTTCAGTCGTTCAATGGCGGAGCTATCGGCCTTTAACCACGCATCCATTCGATCCGAAATATTAGCACCATAAAGCAAAAAACCCATCCAAATATTGGCCACCACAACGTCCACAATAATCATGGTAGGGAAAATAGGAGCATCATCTACCTCATAAATAATCGCCATGGCATTTTGATTGGCGCCTCCTCCAATCCAGCTCCCCGCTACGGTAGATAGTCCCCGCCAAACCTGATCTGGTTCGGCCGAAATAATTTCGAAGGGCAAATTCAAAACAATAAATAATGCCAAAGGACCGCCCAGAACAATCCCTACCGTAGCTGCAAAAAACATAATTAATGCCTTAGGTCCCAAACTTTTTAATCCTTGGAAATCTATTCCCAAACACAATAATACAAGTGAAGCCGGAAGCAAATACCGGGACGCTACGAAGTATAACTGGGAATGATGTTTAAAAGAATCCGTGACACCTTTTAAATTTTGATCTTTAAAATACTGCTCCAATTCTGAATAGGACATACTTAAATCAGGAATGGCATGACCATTTTTTTGTAGAAAATCTATCAGCTCATAATCATACCAATGGGCAGCAATCAATCCCAGTGGCCAGTGAAGTAAGCCAGGGATAAAATAGCAAAGTAAAAGGGCAGGTACATAAGTATAAAACTTTTTCCAGACGGGTTGGTCCAGGTGCGAAGTATAAAAGATACCAGCCAATACGGCCAGCAATAAGCCAAGTACTATGGCGTCATTGGTGAAAAATGGTTCCATGTTTTATAGTTGATCTCAGTTAGCGATTCGCTAAATTATGGTATTTTTATCAAGTTGTTTAAAAATGAAGGTTGAAATCCCCGACTTGTTGGTAAGTCATCGATCTATTTTTTAATAAATATTATTTGGATAATTGATTTTTTCGAATAAGTTTACGAACCGAATTTCTGACCCAATAGTGAATTTTTTTTCAAGATAAAACGAAATAATGAACGATCAACATCAAATATTTATGCGCGCTGCCATCGAACTGGCTCAGCAGGGAATGAACAATAATGAGGGTGGACCATTTGGCGCCGTCATTGTCAAGGATGGAAAAATTATTGGTCGTGGTAATAATCAGGTTACTTCCAGCAATGATCCAACTGCACACGCTGAAGTGGTTGCTATCCGGGATGCCTGTAAAAACATAAAAGCCTATCAATTGGATGGATGTATTATTTATACTTCCTGCGAACCTTGTCCAATGTGTTTAGGTGCGATCTACTGGGCGCGACCAGACAAGATTTTTTATGCTTGCTCACGTCAGGATGCGGCGGACATTAATTTTGATGATGCATTTATTTACGATGAAATCCCGTTGCCGATTCACGAACGAAAAATTTCGATGGAACAGGTATTACAAACCGAAGGTCAGCAAGTTTTTAAAAGTTGGGAGGAAAAAGGAGATAAGTCGCTCTATTAACTTCGAAATGAATACGCTTTCTGAAAATATAGACGTAATCACTTGGCATGAAAAAACAAACCTTTTTTTTCTTTCTGTTTTGCTGGTCTGGTTGTTTTATATACTCGGATAATTCAGAAGAAATTTTTCAGCAAATTCGCCAACTCAACCAACGCATGGAAGCCTTTTATGACGAAGGTAATCCTGGTAAGTTAACCGCATTTTATACCGAGGATGCCATCGTATTTGGACCGAACGACGAACTGCGCGGTAGCAATGCCATCCAGTCTTATTGGGAAAGAATCGATAGCCCAGTCAGTCTGTCTTTAGAAATATTAGATCTGAATATCAACCTCGATAGCTTAAATTTTATTCAAAAAAATAGACAAACAAAAAAGGAAATTCCATCAGACTTTATCGATCAGTTGAACCCTGATGCGAATCATGTTTTTCAACTCACTAAAACCACACTGTCTTATGAACGGGAAGACGTTACTTTTTTTCGCAGTGAAACAATTTCTTTAATCAATTGGGAAGAACAAACTGAAGGACGCTACCGAATTAAAGCAGTTTGGCTCATGCAATAACATAACGACGGGCCAACAAAATTAATTTGCCGGCCCGTAGTCTTATTGAATGAGATTATTATCATAAAATCTATACGTTAGAGTCTTTGCGATTTTTGTCTCGACTGCAAACCGAAACCTGCTTATCAACTAATCCGTACATCAAAAAATCCACGCATCTACTAATCTTCAATCAGCTCCATCTCAATCTGTCGTTTCGTCATATCTGTATCCAGAATTCTGACGCGCACCTTATCGCCCATCTTGTAAATCTTTTTCGATCTGCGTCCCGTCGCTTTCAATCGGCTTTCGTCGATATCGTATGCATCATTTAGTTTATCAAAACCGATCAATCCTTCCGCTTTACTACCCGCTAGTTCGATAAATAAACCACGATCAATCATCCCGCTGATATGGCCTTCCATTTCTTCCCCGATATGTTTACTGATAAATTCTACCTGCTTGTATTTAATGGACTCCCGTTCGGCAGTCATGGCCTTTCGTTCTTGTGCGGAGATATGTTTGCAGCGTGCCTCCAGGTCTTCCTTGTTTTCGCGATGCGTTTTATCGCCCAGATTTTTGTATAAAAGTCGGTGGGCCAGAACATCCGCATACCGTCGAATTGGAGAAGTAAAGTGGGAATAATTTTCAAAACCTAAACCGTAGTGACCAATATTTTCCGTCGTATAAATTGCCTTAGCCATCGTACGAATCGCAATCGGTTCTAATAAACGCAACGAATCATTTTCCCGTGCCGCTTTGGCCAGTCCGTTAAAAGAATCGGCAATTTGTCGTGGTGTATCCAGGGTCATCTTAAAACCTAATTCTGCCGCAAACTTTCCAAAATCTGCTACCCGGTCCGGGTCCGGTAAATCGTGGACTCGGTAAACATAAGGAATCTCAACACCTTTGGATTTTTTTACCATGAAAGTTGCTACTTCGCGGTTGGCCAGCAACATAAAATCTTCGATCAACAGGTGCGCATCCTTTCGCTCTTTCACGTACGCTTCAATTGGAACGCCATCTTCGTCCAATCGGAACTTTACTTCTTCTCCTTCAAAAGCAATGGCTCCATTTTTAAATTTCTTCTTACGTAATTTTTTAGCAATTGTATTGAGTAATAACAATTCACCGTGTAATTCTCCTTCGCCTGCTTCCAGGATTTCCTGTGCTTCTTCGTAAGCAAACCGGCGGTCAGAATGAATCAACGTTTTTCCAAACCAGCGGCTCGTCACTTTATAAGATTCGTTAAAAGTAAAAACGGCTGAGAAAGTACATTTATCTTCGTTAGGCCGCAGCGAACATAATTCGTTAGACAATCTTTCCGGAAGCATCGGACAAACCCGATCTACCAAATAGACGGAGGTAGAACGCTTAAAGGCTTCTTTGTCAAGCGCCGTATTTGGACGTACATAATGGGTAACGTCCGCAATGTGCACCCCAATCTCAATTTCTCCGTTCTCTAACTTTCTAACGGATAAGGCATCATCAAAATCTTTTGCGGTGTCCGGATCAATTGTAAAGGTGGTGATATCTCGCATATCCCGACGTCGGGCAATTTCTGCATCGTCCAGATCATCATTTAATGTTTCTGATTCGGCAACTACTTCTTCCGGAAAATCAATGTTGAACCCATTATTGATGAGAATGGCATTCATTTCAATATTATTGCTGCCCGCCGCACCGAGAACGGTGGTGACGCGACCAAACATGTTTTTAACCGTACGAGTGGGCCACTTCGTAATTTTGATCACCGCTTTTTCACCGTTCTCTGCTTCGAGTAAGTTTTCTAACTCTATGTACACTTCAAATTCACGTCCACCAAGCTCAACCAGTCCGACGGCATATTTTGGTCCAATTGAAATAGTACCGATAAAGAATTCGGAAGCGCGTTCCAAAACTTTGGTTACTTTTCCTTCGGGCTTTCTCCGGCCTCGTGCCGTACTAACAGCGACTGTTACCTTATCTCCATTCATGGCCCCTCCAAGAAATTTGGCTGGTACGTAAACATCATTTTCCAGACCATCAACAATGATGTATCCGGCACCGCTCCGGGTGATGTCTACGATTCCCTGATGTTCTTTCGTAATGACGGGGCCGGAAGAAATATTACGGTCCAGTCGGTAGAGTTGATCCCCGAAGGAAAATAATTTTCCTTCTTCGGTCAGTCCTTCCAGTGCGTGTTGTACAGCATCGGGAGAATTGGATATTTTTAATTTTCGAATAATTTGTTTGGCATTCAGTTTTTTACGGGCGTTCCGTTTTAGAAGTTTAAAAACTTCGTTTTTTAAATCTCGGGCGCTTAATTTACGTCCTGAATTTTTTGATTTATTTTTCTTTTGCATAATTTTTTATAAAATGGTATAAGTAGAAGCTAATTAATAACTTCCTGAGAAAGTCACCAGGATAAGCCAACTGTATTTTATTCTGAAATAATTTCTCCGTTCGGTAAAATTTCTAGGGAAAAAGATTTGCTAGAACTAGCATCAAATTGATTGGTATGCGCATCGGCTTGTCCGGCAGCGATGTATATAATCAGTTCCTCGTCAATCGTGGCAACTGAAGTTAATAACGCATTTTCTATAACTTTAGTTCCAGCGATGACACTTCGATCTATTTCGACACCCTTTCGATTGAAAGTCAACATCACGTATTGGTAATCTAATAAAGCACCTATCCAGTAGACAATCGCCACAAATTCTTCTGATTCTTTTAAACTAAAGCAAGGAATAAATTCCGTAAATTCGTCCGGCGCCGGTTCTCCTTCCTGCAGGAGATACTGATCAACCATTAATTGGGGGAGGGGATCATTGATCCGACTAAACTCTATATGGGTATCTTCTCCAATGGTAACGGGCAATTCAACTACCGGGAATTTTTTGAGAAATTCGCCAAATTGGACTTTTTCAACTTTAGGCATAAATTTTATAATTAGATGTTTGGCAAAGATAATAGACTTTATACAAAATATTTTTGAATGAAGGTTAATGCCCGTAGATTGAATACCTCCAAAGTCAGGTTGTTTGATTTTTGAGGAAAACATTTCTTAAATTTATTACTTAGATTAATTCTAAATAGGAGGCGCGCAAGTCCATTCTCCAAACATAATTGGGTATATTCGTTATATTCAATAGCTTTGTGAAACGTTAAAGATTATTTATTCAGGCTAACTTTTTTTAAACAAAACGCACTATAATATGAGTTGGATTACAAACTTTCTGACTTCTTCCATCGGTCGAAAACTTATTATGAGTCTTACCGGACTCTTTTTGATTCAATTTTTGCTCATTCATCTGATCGGAAATCTTCAACTGCTTGTTGATGATGGTGGAGAAAAATTTAACCTTTATGCTCAGTTTATGACCACCAATCCGGTCATCAAAGCAGCATCTATACTTCTCTACGCTGGTATTTTATTACACATCATACAAGGACTCCTAATTTGGAAGCAAAATAGTGGCTCTAGAAACACTCGGTACGCTGTTAGTAAAAATCCTAATGTTGATTTTTCTTCTAAAAATATGGCGTGGTTGGGAACGATTATTATGGTGTTTTTAATTTTACACCTCTGGCAATTTTGGTTTAAAATGAAATTTGGAACCGTACCGCCTATTGATTACAATGAAGGGACTGGACCAGTAAAAGATCTTTATACCTTGGTAGCCGCAGCTTTCAAAAATCCTTTGTACGTTATCGCTTATGTGATAGGAATGATCGTTATTGCCTTGCACCTGAAACATGGTTTTCAAAGCTCTTTTCAGACCCTTGGTTTGAACCATAAGAAATATACACCGTTTATTAAAGGACTGGGATTGATTTATTCAATTCTTGTTCCACTGGGATTCGCAATTATTCCCATTTACTTCTACTTTTTTAGATAATATAAAATATTCTGAAATATGCCATTAAAAGCAAATTCTCCCGAAGGAGCCCTCGACGATAAATGGACTAAATACCGTTCCACCATGAATTTGGTGGCACCTAATAATAAACGTCGGATCGATATTATTGTAGTTGGAACCGGACTCGCCGGAGCCGCCGCCGCCGCAACGCTCGGAGAACTGGGATACAATGTAAAAGCATTTACTTTTCACGATAGTCCCCGTAGAGCACACAGTATTGCTGCGCAAGGCGGAATCAACGCTGCTAAAAATTACCAAAATGACGGAGATAGTGTTTTCCGTTTGTTTTACGATACGATCAAAGGAGGAGATTATCGCTCGCGCGAATCCAATGTACATCGTCTGGCAGAAGTAAGTCGAAATATTATCGATCAATGTGTTGCTCAAGGAGTTCCTTTTGCCAGAGAATATGGAGGTCTGTTAGCCAACCGTTCTTTTGGTGGCGTACAGGTATCCCGTACTTTTTATGCCAAAGGACAAACTGGCCAGCAACTATTACTCGGTGCTTATCAGGCGTTGTCCCGTCAGATCTCGTTGGGCAATGTAGAAATGTACAATCGTCACGAAATGTTGGATTTGGTGATCGAAGATGGAAAAGCACGTGGTATTATTGCGCGTAATCTTTTAACTGGAAAACTCGAACGCTTCGGCGCCCACTGTGTGGTACTCGGAACGGGTGGTTACGGAAACGTATTCTACCTTTCTACCAATGCCATGGGATCGAATGTATCTGCAGCCTGGAGAGCAACTAAGCGAGGCGCTTTGATGGCTAATCCTTGTTATACACAAATACACCCTACTTGTATTCCGGTTTCCGGAGAATATCAATCTAAACTAACCCTGATGTCGGAGTCGCTCCGAAATGATGGTCGGGTTTGGGTACCTGCGCACAAAGAAGATGTGATGGCGATCCGGGAAAAGCGAATGTCTGCGAAAGATATTCCGGAAGATCGCAGAGATTATTATCTGGAAAGAAGATATCCTGCTTTTGGTAATCTGGTGCCGAGAGATGTTGCATCGCGTGCGGCTAAAGTGGCTTGCGACGAAGGCTTTGGGGTAAACAAAACCGGATTAGCAGTCTTTCTTGATTTTGCATCGGCGATTCAGCGTTATGGAAAAACAGAAGCACATTCTAACGGAATTCACAATCCAGATCCAAAGAAAATTGAAGAACTGGGGAAAAAGGTGATCGAAGCTAAATATGGTAATCTTTTCGAGATGTACGAAAAAATTACTGGGGAAGATCCTTATGATGTTCCAATGAAAATTTTCCCTGCGGTGCATTATACCATGGGTGGACTTTGGGTGGATTACAATTTAGAAACCAATATTCCTGGTTTGTTTGCACTCGGCGAATGTAATTTCTCCGATCATGGTGCCAACCGGTTAGGTGCTTCGGCGTTGATGCAAGGACTAGCGGATGGCTATTTTGTAATTCCTTACACAATCGGTCAGTTTTTATCAAAAGAAATTAGAACGCCAAAGATTAATAGTGATTCTCCTGCTTTCATGGAAGCAGAAAAGGACGTGGACGGTCGATTGAAAAAATTATTAAGTATCAATGGTTCTCAGTCCGTTGAAAGCTTCCACCGTCGTTTGGGATTAATCATGTGGGAATATTGTGGAATGTCGCGTAATGCGGAAGGACTACAAAAAGGCCGTAAATTAATTCAGGAACTGCGAGCAGAATTCTGGAAAGATGTCTTTGTGCCCGGCAGCGATGATGAATTTAATCCGGAACTGGAGAAGGCCACGAGAGTTGCCGACTTTCTCGAATTGGGTGAACTCATGATGGTGGATGCCCTAGATCGTAACGAATCTTGTGGAGGACACTTCCGTGAAGAATACCAGTCGGAAGAAGGAGAAGCATTACGTCGAGATGACGAGTACGCCTACGTTTCTGCTTGGGAATGGAAGGACGGAGATGATCCGATCTTACACCGTGAAGATCTGGAATTTGAAAACGTAGAGTTAAAAACCAGATCTTATAAATAATATTTTTAGGCCGTTAGCTGGTTTGCTTGTTGGCACTCTTCTGACGTAAATTCATGCGTTTGCATTGAGATAAAAGAGAAGCCAACTAGCCAACAGGCCAATTAGCAAAAATTATCAAAGACCTAATCAATTTTAAAAAATGAATTTGAATCATAGGGATTGATCATTTGAAATCAGATAACGACCACAATTTTTAAAAAGAATAATATGAAACTGACGCTCAAAATTTGGAAACAAAAAAACAATTCATCTGCCGGAAAATTCGAAACGTATAGTGTCGAAGCAGACGAGCATATGTCCTTTCTGGAAATGTTGGATGTATTAAATCAGTCTTTACTGGAGCAGAAGAAAGAGCCTGTCGTCTTTGAACACGATTGTCGCGAAGGTATCTGCGGTTCTTGTAGCATGGTGATCAACGGACAGCCACACGGACCCAATAAGGGAACCACTGCTTGTCAACTGCACATGCGTTATTTTAAAGATGGTCAGACCATCACCATTGAACCTTGGCGTGCAAAAGCATTTCCAATCGTAAAAGATTTAGTCGTTGACCGATCTGCTTTTGACCGTATTATTCAGGCTGGTGGTTATATTTCTGTCAATACAGGACAAGCACAGGATGGAAACGCCATTCCTATCGAAAAGGGACTAGCTTCGGAAGCGATGGACGCAGCTACTTGTATCGGCTGTGGTGCTTGTGTGGCAGCTTGTCCCAATGCGTCGGCCATGTTGTTTACTTCTGCTAAAGTTTCACATCTGGGATTGATGCCGCAGGGAGAGATAGAACACACTAAGCGTGTACAATCTATGGTGACTCAAATGGATAGTGAAGGTTTTGGAAACTGCTCCAACGTAGGAGTGTGTGAAGCAGAATGTCCTAAAGGAATTTCAATTGAGAATATTGCCAGGATGAATCGACAGTATATTGGGTCGGTCTTTGGATCGCAGACGAAAGTGGAGAAGGCGTAGGAATTTAGCAAATAAAATAAAATAAAAACGTTCATCAATATCTATTTGGTGGGCGTTTTTTTTAACGCTCTTCAATCACGATCGTATCTGACCACTGGTCATGTAGACTTTGTTCTTTCAATAATAGTAATAACCCTTCCAGCGGAATAAAGCGCAGCATAGATCGTATCAACACCTGATTTAAACTAGGTGCTTGTCCGTTTGGCGTAATGACAATTGTCTGTGTCAAATATTTTCCAAGCGTTTTTCCTTCCAAATAATATTCACACACTACATAATAAACGTACATGGCAAAAAGCCCCAGCACCTGAAAAGCCATGGGATACGCTTTTTGATTGCGGATAAAATTCTCTTTAATGGAGGTTTCTGTCACGTAAGTAATTAGAAAAATGATGGTGGAAAAGAAAAGAATGGTACCGATATAGTCTAAAATGATATTAATTAACCGTTTCCAGACGGGCGCTGGAATCAGCTTTTTTGGCCGTGGAGAAATTAAATGACCATCCAGCAATTCTGTAGTAATTACGGTCATACATCATAGTAGTTTATCTATCTATGATCATTCAATAATTATACCACTACCAGTTGTAGACGAATTCAATTAGCCTTTAAGTTGTTGGATTTTTTTAATTAACGAAGTCGTAGAATGCCCTTCCACAAAAGCCAGACTCTTAACCGTTCCACCATCTCCAAGTACGATATCCGATCCGATGATCTGAGGAGGTTTCCAGTCACCACCCTTCACGAGTACCTGTGGACGAATGAGTTGAATCAATTTTAAAGGAGTATCTTCCGAAAAAAGAACAACCGCATCGACGCAAGCCAGCGAAGCTAGTAGAAAACTACGATTGGTTTCGTCCTTAATGGGACGCTGTTTTCCTTTTAATTTTTTTACCGAATCGTCACTGTTGAGTCCAACGATTAGACGGTCACCGAGTTGTGCGGCTTCGGCTAGGTAGTGTAAGTGTCCATAATGAATCAAATCAAAACAACCATTGGTAAAGACGATTTTTTCTCCCGCTGCCCTCCAATTTTTAACAGTAAAAATAATTGATTCAAAAGTATGTTGTTTAGAGGGAATGTCGATCAACATATCTTACAAAATTTTAGCTTCTTCCGGTAATGGCTCCGGCTGATAATTTTTATTGATAGCGGGTAAACCTAGCAAGGCAATTAACCCAAATACGACATTGATACCCAGTTGTACGGAGAAGAAAAGAATATTAGCAAAAGAAAAGCTATCAGCTTCGCTGATGCCGTATATGGCTAACAGATTGATAATGAAAAGGTGATAAGTGCCCATGCCTCCAGGGGAGGGGACTACGATTGCCAGTGCACCTACTACAAAAGCCATTAAGGCCACTTTTGGTGCTAAATCTGCAGTGGGACCAAACGCAAAAAAGCAGAAATAAGTCATCAGGAAATACATGAACCAGATATTGATACTGTGCAACCAGAATCCAATCGGATTATCTAATTTTCGAACAGAGAGCATTCCTTCTCCAAATCCTTTAACTACATTAAGTATCTTTTTGAAAAGTGCAGTGGACATTATTTTTTGTCTAAATAACCAGCCCACGAAGAGTGCAAGCACGCCACCAATGGCGCCAAAGAGTAAGAAGTTACTGCCACCACCATTTTTACCTTCCTGCCATTTTTGGAGATAGGTAATAATTGTATCAAATTCTATTAGTAGACAAAGGCCAACACATATTAATAGGAATAAAACATCCATTAGTCGTTCTACGATGACAGTACCGATGACCCGTTCGACAGGAACAGCTTCATATTTGGAAATAGCGACTGAGCGCATGACTTCGCCTAGACGGGGGAGACCGAGATTACCAAAATAGCCCAACATAACGGCTCCAAAAAGGTTAACGAAGCGAGCATCTCGACCCAGTGGTTTGATTAACATTTTCCAGCGTAATGATCGGCTGACATTGCTGATCATGTAGCATAAATAAACTATAGCGATCCATCCATAATTGGCAGACTTAAAATCATCGATAATTTTTTGGATTAGGCTACAATCTGCAGCGGCAATCCCCTTGAGCGCACATTCTTCCAAATAGGCAGCTTCTTGTCTTTGAAAAACAAAATATAGAATGGCTAGTCCAAACCCCAGAAAAAGTAAAAACTTGAAAAGATTGATAAGTGAGTTTTTCAAATGCTTTTTTTGGGTAAAGATAGTTCAATTTTGGGAATGGTCGAATAGTAAATACCTGTCAGAAACCAGAAAACGATTATCTGACTAACCGTATAATGCGAGATTAAAGAAAATTAAAAGAGTCTCGAACGCTAAATTAACCGGTTATTGGCATCGGGCATAATACTGATGGGTTGGAAGTTTTTTGATTCTTCAATCTCCATCATTACGTAAGAAATAATAATGACAATATCACCTACGGCTACTCGTCGGGCCGCAGCACCGTTGAGGCAGATTACCCCTGAACCTCGCTCGCCTGTAATAATATAGGTTTCTATTCTCTCACCATTGTTATTGTTAACGATTTGGACCTTTTCACCATCCTGCATGTTGGCAGCATCCATGAGGTCTTCGTCAATTGTAATACTGCCAATATAATTGAGATTGGCTTCGGTTACCGTAGCACGGTGTATCTTAGATTTAAATCTGGTTATCATCATAATGCACCAAAAATACGAGTTTAGAAGAAAGGAATAAAGACTATAAAGAAAAAATAATATATATATTTAAGTTTAATTTTTCATATCAAAATTACTTTTTGCGCTTCTTTTAGGATCATATTGTCAATCAATCTTATTTCTCCTGCCCAAGCGGCAGTGAGCGCTACGACGAAAGTAGCATCTGAAAATTGCTGAATAGGTTGTAAAGTTATTCCGTCCACAATCTCGAAGTATTCTGGTCTAAACCCAGCCTCGGTTAGAGATTTCATGGCCATCTTGGACATATTTTCCGGTGTTCTAGTGTCCATATTGGATTTAACTTTAGAAAGAATCTGGCTTAGTAATACTGCTTTTTCGCGGTAAACAGGTGTCAGTCGACGATTTCGGGAGCTCATGGCCAGGCCATCTTTTTCGCGGATGATTGGACAAACTACCAACTCTGTTTTATGATTTAGCTGCCTTAACATGGACCTTACAATGGTCAATTGTTGAAAATCCTTCTGCCCCATGAATAACCGATCAGGTTTGACAATATCTATGAGTCGATGAACCACTTGTGCCATTCCGTCGAAATGTCCGGGGCGAAAAGCACCTTCCAGTACCGTTGCTAGCTGCCCAAAGTCCAAATCGAGGGTTGTATCTAACCCTTTCGGATAAATCTCTTCTACCGGAGGAATAAATAGAACTGTCGTTTGGACGGATGAGAGCATCTCTATATCGGTTCCTAGCGTACGCGGGTATTTTTCCAGGTCTTTTTTATCGTTAAACTGGGTAGGATTAACAAAAATGCTAACCACCGTACAGTCCGTCTCGGAATGGGCGCGGTTGACCAGGGAGAGGTGTCCGTTGTGCAAGGCACCCATGGTTGGAACAAACCCAATTGTTTTTCCCTCTTGAGATACCTTTTTGAGGTATTGCTGTAGATCAGCGACTTTTTTAAACAAAAACATAGACTGCTGTAATATTTATAAAAGAAATAAGAATATGTTGAAAATAGTTATTCAGAGGCAAATATAAGCGGCTTTAAATAAGAATTTGCACAAAACAAACAACTTCATTGAGACGTTGCCTAATATAATAGGTTACATTTTGAAAAAGATATCCAGATAGTAATTCGCATATTTTTCGTAAATTTGCAAACCTGTTCATTGAATCGAACTAAATTAAGTACTTCCCAATCTGAATTTTACCAATGCTTGAAGGATATTAAATCAATCAGATTAGTTAGTGCTATTTGAAGATGTGTATTTCATTAAGAATAAAAGATTACACTTCTTTTTTATAAATTATAAATGTGTCTATGGATAAGAAGAAAGTATTGATTGTTACACAGGAAATGGAACCCTATACACTGGCCTCAGAAATCGCCAGTATAGCGAGAAAACTACCTCAACACATTCAGGAAAAAGGAATGGAAATCAGAGTGTTGATGCCCCGATACGGAACAATCAACGAACGCCGGCATCGTTTACATGAAGTAGTAAGATTATCCGGAATGAATATCATCGTGGATGATGACGATTTTCCATTAATTATTAAAGTAGCCTCTTTGCCCGGTGCCCGGATGCAGGTTTATTTTTTAGATAATGAAGATTTTTTCAAAAGAAAAGCCATCTTCGAAGATGCTAAAGGAAAACCTTTTGAAGATAATGTGGATCGTATGATTTTCTTTTGTAAAGGAGTTATCGAAACTGTTAAGAAATTTGGCTGGCCGCCAGACATCGTTCATTGTCACGGATGGATGACTAGTTTAATTCCCCTTTACTTAAAGACTGCCTACAAAACGGAACCTTTATTTCAAAATTCAAAGGTGGTCTATTCGCTTTATAATGCGGACTTAGACGAAAAATATACCGAGGAGTTTGCCTCCAAAGCTTCCATCAATGATTTGGAGCCGGAAGATTTGATTCCTTATCGTCACGATGAAAAAATCGTTTTGCATAAAGGTGCTTTAGCTTTCTCCGATGCGGTAATTGTTGGTAGTGAAGAATTAAGAGACGATTTGCAAGGGCAGTTGAAAGAATTTAAAAATCCAAGTCTGGAATTTCAACAACCAGAAGCTTATCTCAGTGCTTACATGGAATTTTATAATTCTCTGTTGGAGCAGGAAGTTGAGTAAATATTCAGGTATCAATAGCGGAAAAGGTTTTTACCTTTTCCGCTGTTCCTATCTATAAATTCAAAATACTTCCAGCAAAGTAATTTTTAGACTAGAAAGTCACCACGGATCCTTAGTTTATCCATCTCTCTACGTGTTTTCACACAATCCAAATGCCTTAGCTTCGTTTTAACCATGTAGTTAGTGTTCATACTACCATCTTTTCCTCAAAATTTTAATTGTCCTTACATGAAATTAGCTGGTATCTATGCCGTAATCTTTTTGCTTATCTTAGCAGGATGTACAGAATCAACCACCGTTGGAGGTGAGATCCTTGATCAGGATCAGTCGGGATTATTGGCCATTGATAGTATTACCATCCGTACGGCCACAGTAACGCAAGATGAATTAGTTGTTCACAGTCCAAGCGTACAATTTGACAATTATCTATGTGGTTATTTTGATGATCCCGTTTTTGGAGCGGTAAAAGCTGATTTTTATGCGCAATTTCAAGTAAATGAAGTTGCTTTACCAGTCTATCCGGATACAGCCACGATTGACTCGTTGGTGCTTATTTTAGAATATAACTTGGACGGTATATATGGAGATTCTACGGCTGCACACGAGTTTGAAATTTATCAAATAAGGACTGATCCGGTCACTGCAGATACCTTTTTTTCGGATAGTGAACTGCCTACTGAACCTACTCCCCTGGCCACTGTCACATTTACCCCAGATTATACAGAAATAGTGGATTCTTCTACGATTGCTTCTATAAATACTACAGTTGAACCGCCAGATACTACCTACGCAACTATTAACCCCTTTTTTAGTATAAGATTAGATAATTCGGCAGATGGTTTGGCATTGTTAGAAGACTTAGTTCAGCTCAACGGAACTGGTGATCAATCTAACGAGGTTTTTCTCACCAACTTTGGCGGATTAGCGATCAGACCAGTGGGTGGACCAACCGGATCTATGCTCAGTTTTGATATTGGTGCAGTACGGACGGGTTTACAACTGCATTATCATACAGAAGATGATGGAGAGGTCAATAATCTCCTCTATGAATACAATATTACAACGACCAGCGTTCGCTTTTCTTCCTTTGATAATGATCCAAATGAGGATATTGCAGCTGCGGAGGAAAATGGCTTTGAAGGAGGAAAAATACAGACGTATATTCAGGGAATGGATGGACCTAATACATTGGTACAGTTACCGTATATCACTAACTTTAAAGATGACGTTCTGGTCAATCACGCCGAACTTACCGTCACGATTCAGGAGACTTCGGATGTAAATGTGAATTTATACCCATCGATTACTCAAATTGTTGTTTTATACAAAAATGAGGAAGGGAATTTTATCAGTATTGAAGATTTTGTTTTTACCTTTAATGTAGTAGGTGTCAGTGCCTTCGGTGGACAACCAGAACCGTTCGTAGGGCCTAATGGTGAAATATTGACCCGATACCGAATGCAAATTGCGGGTCATCTGCAAAGAATGATTGATGGAGAATTACCAAATGAAATATACCTACGTGTTTTTCAAAAAAATGAAAGAGCCAATCGAGTCGTATTATACGGCTCTGAACACCCTCAATATCCGGTAACTCTAAAGGCTAATTTTACAAATTTGAATTAATTAACACTAAAAAAGCGTTTAAATATGTGTGGAATTGTTGCATACATCGGAAATAAACAAGCTTATCCTATTCTGATCAGTGGGCTAAGAAGACTAGAATATCGTGGTTACGATAGTGCGGGGGTTGCCCTTCATGACGCTGAAAATAAAACTATGCACGTTTACAAACGAAAAGGTAAAGTGCAGGAGCTGGTCGACTTTGTAAAAACAAAACCAATAGAAAGTACCATTGGAATCGGTCATACGCGGTGGGCTACTCATGGTAAGCCAGATAATATTAATGCGCATCCACATACGTCTGGTAATGGTCGATTAGCGATTATTCATAACGGTATTATTGAAAATTACGATCCTATAAAAAAGGCGTTAATTAGAGAAGGACATACCTTTACTAGCCAAACAGATACGGAGGTGCTAATCCATCTGATTGAAGCCATTCAGGAGCGAGATAGTTTAAATCTCGAAGAGGCGGTGAGAGTGGCCTTGTCTCAGGTAGTGGGCGCATATGCGATTGTCATTATGGATAGAGAAAACCCCAATCAATTGATTGCCGCCCGAAAAGCCAGTCCACTGGTAATTGGAATCGGAGATGGAGAATTTTTTATTGCTTCGGATGCTACTCCGATCGTAGAATATACACAGAAGGTCGTCTATTTGAACGATGAAGAAATCGCAGTAGTTAATCGAGACGGTGATCTGACTTTAAAAACAATTGCTAACGAATTAAAAACACCATTCGTTCAGCAGTTGGAAATGAATATAGAGGAGTTGGAAAAAGGGGACTACGAGCATTTTATGCTGAAAGAAATTTTTGAACAACCGACTTCTATTACCAACGCAATGGCAGGTAGAATTAACGCGGCAGAAGGTTGGATCAAAGTTGGAGGACTGATGTCGACTTACGAAAAAATTTCCGCCGCTAAACGTTTTATTATTGCGGCTTGTGGAACTTCCTGGCACGCCGGACTGATCGGTGAATATCTTTTTGAAGAACTGGCTAGGATTCCTGTTGAGGTAGAATATGCTTCGGAAATGCGCTACCGAAATCCAATTATTGGAACGGACGATGTTGTCATCGCGCTTTCTCAATCCGGTGAAACCGCAGATACCATGGCTGCCCTTGAAATGGCAAAAGATAAGGGAGCAACCCTTTATGGAATTGTCAACTCGGTGGGATCTTCTATCGCCCGAATCACAGATGCAGGTTCTTATATTCACGCAGGTCCTGAAATCGGAGTGGCGAGTACCAAGGCTTTTACAGGACAAGTAACAGTCCTGGCTTTAATGGCTATTAATTTGGGTTATGAAAGAGGACGTATTCCTCGCTCTTACTATCTTCAGTTAATTAATGAACTGGAACGTATTCCACAAAAAGTTCAGACTATTCTGGAAAAGAACGAGCAAATCAAGTTTATCGCTGGTGAAATAAAAGATATCAGCAATGCACTCTACCTCGGTCGGGGATATAATTTTCCGGTAGCCTTGGAAGGAGCACTGAAATTGAAAGAAATTTCCTATATTCACGCTGAGGGATATCCAGCGGCTGAGATGAAACATGGTCCGATTGCACTAATTGACGAAAATATGCCGGTCATTATTATTGCGAATAATAAAAGTGCACACGAAAAAATAGTTAGTAATATTCAGGAAGTGAAGGCTCGTAAAGGAAAGGTAATTGCCATCGTCACCGAAGGGGATACGATCATCAGTGAAATTGCCGATCACATAATTGAAATTCCGGAAACAGACGAACCACTATCTCCATTACTTTCCGTTATTCCACTCCAGTTATTGTCTTACCATATCGCCCTTATGCGCGGCTGTAATGTAGATCAACCGCGAAACTTGGCTAAGTCTGTAACGGTAGAATAAGAATAGTAGTAAGAAATACACATAAAAATTTAATAAATCAATAAATAAAAATATTATCAAAAGTTTAGCAATGCAGTATAACTCTAGTAAAGAAAACCTAGAGATGCCGGAATACGGCAGAAATGTACAACTACTGGTCAATCACGCACGTACGATTGAGGACGACGATTTTCGTCAGGCTTTTGCAGAAAAAATCGTGGAGCTCATGCATCAGATGAATCCACAAAATCGGACCATCGAAGATTATCGAACGAAATTATGGAAACATCTTTTCCAGATTGCCCGATTTGACCTTAATGTGAAACCACCAGAAGGAGATGCTCCAACACGGGAGGAATTTATGGCTAAGCCATCTAAAGTACCTTACCCAAAGGCAGATGCACGTTTTCGTCATTATGGTACAAATGTGCAGCGTATGATTCGTAAAGCACGGGATATGGAAGTAGGTCCCAAACGAGAGGCATTTACGGGCGTAATTGCTTCTTACATGAAGCTGGCTTATCGTACCTGGAATCGGGAACACTTTGTGAGTGACGAAGTTATAAAATCAGATCTTATCTCTCTTTCCGAAGGAGATCTTTCCGTTCGTGATAGCATTTATGTGGATCCCATCAATACGGCTAGGGCCAATGAAAATTCAAAAGATAAACGTCGTGGAGGAAAACGTAGCAACAATAATTCTCGCGGTGGAGGAAAGTATGGTAGGAATAATAATGGAAAAAATTATCGTCGAAAATAATTTTCTGCTACGGACTCTTTAAAAAAATACTATGAACACGGATGCCTTTGAAGTAACTGGCGGAATTTCACTGAATGGTGAAATCGTACCGCAGGGTGCAAAAAACGAAGCATTACAGGTCTTATGTGCGGTCATGCTGACCGACCACACGGTAACACTTTCCAATGTTCCGGATATCTTGGATGTGCAACGTCTGATTGCACTCATTAAAGGACTAGGGGTAAAAGTGATAAACCTCAGCTCAGGAACCTGGTCTTTCACGGCCAGTGATATCGATCTTAACTATTTTTATTCCAGTGAATTCAGAAAAAATGCCAGCCGTATTCGTGGTTCGGTCATGTTGATCGGTGCCATGCTGGGCCGTTTTGGCAAAGCTTACCTGCCCAGACCAGGTGGAGACAAAATTGGTCGACGACGACTGGATACCCACTTCTTGGCACTCGAAAAACTGGGGGCTGATTTTCAGTACGATGCTGAAAAAAATGCCTACGCTATACAGGCCAAAGAATTGAAAGGTACTTATTTGTTAATGGATGAGATATCCGTTACAGGTACTGCTAATATCGTAATGGCTGCTGCATTGGCCAAAGGGACTACCCAGATTTATAACGCCGCCTGCGAACCTTATCTCCAGCAACTCTGTAAGATGATCAATGCTATGGGTGGTAAAATATCCGGGATTGGTTCTAATCTGCTGACTATTGAAGGGGTAGAAAAGTTAGGAGGAACAGAACATCGGTTACTACCTGATTTTATCGAAATAGGAAGCTTTATCGGTTTAGCTGCGATGACTCAGTCGTCCATTACCATTAAGGATTGTCGGGTAGATCAATTGGGAAATACCCTCAACGTCTTTGAGAGAATGGGCGTTCAGATGGATATCCAAGGAGACGATATTCATATTCCGGCACAAGATTCTTACGAAATTCAGACCTTTATTGATGGTTCAATTATGACCATCTATGATGCGCCGTGGCCAGGATTTACCCCCGATTTAATGAGTATTGTTTTGGTGATGGCTACACAGGCACGAGGTAGTGTATTGATGCATCAGAAGATGTTTGAAAGTCGCTTGTTTTTTGTAGATAAACTAATTGATATGGGGGCACAGATTATTCTCTGTGATCCACACCGCGCTACCGTGATCGGTCTCAACCGAAAACAACAGCTGCGTGCGATTGAGATGACCTCTCCGGATATTCGGGCTGGGGTTGCGTTATTGATCGCAGCACTTTCCGCTAAAGGAACAAGTGTGATTCGCAATATCCACCAGATTGATCGGGGATACCAAAATATTGATACCCGGTTGAATGCCCTTGGTGCCAAAATAATTCGTACCTAAGCGTCCATGCCTCTAGCACCCCTCACCGCCGTTATCATCACCAAAAATGAAGCATCCAATATTACTCGGTGCCTAACTTCCCTGCAGTCCGTGGCCGAAGAGATACTGGTAATTGATAGTGGAAGTACCGACGATACCGTAAGGCTTGCCCGTCAGCTGGGAGCCAGGGTAATCACTACCAATTGGAAGGGCTACGCACAAACCAAAAATTTTGGTAACAATCTTGCCTCCAACGACTGGATTCTATCCATAGATGCAGATGAAGTGATTTCCCCAGAATTAGCTACCGAAATTTTACATCTAAAACTGATCAAAGGAGAAGCCTATCGTTTTAATCGCTTGAACAATTTTTTTGGACAATGGATCAAACATAGTGGTTGGTTTCCGGATTGGAAAATAAGAATATTCGACCGCCGAAATACTTATTGGGTAGGGGAGTATGTACACGAAAAATTAAAATTTTCCGAATCGGTTAGGATAAAAAAAATGGAAGGACTTTTATATCATTACAGTTACCAAAGTCACGAGGATCACTGGAATAGAATAGAGTTATATAGTACTTTATCTGCGGCTGAACTCTTCGCGAATCGGGCCAAACCAGGCTGGTTAAAACAAAAAGGAGGGCCGTTATTTCGTTTTTTTAAAACCTATATACTTCAAAAAGGATTTTTGGATGGCAAGGCGGGATGGACCATCAGTAAGCGGGCTGCACGTACCGTTGCCCTGAAATATAAAAAGCTTAACAAACTTTACGAAAAACATAAAAAAGCAAATGATTAGGCATTTGTGTAATTTTACCAGCCTTAGTTACGTTCTTAGAAAAACACGATCTATGAAAATCGCAATGCATATCTTTACGGGTTTATGTTTGATAGCTTTACTCCTATCTGGTTGTAAATCTGGAAAAAAAACAGATGAGGCCACCACTCCCACCTATAGCAACGGACTTAATTTTGTCAAATCTGATCGACTCAGCAAAGTCCTTGAGAAGGCAAGTCGTACCGATCAGATTGTTTTTATGGATATTTATACTACTTGGTGTGCTCCTTGCAAACTGATGGATGAATATGTATTTACCGATCCGGATACTAAGAAATTTATGGATGAAAATTTCATT
Source organism: uncultured Saprospiraceae bacterium (assembly GCA_938015415.1). GTDB lineage: Bacteria > Bacteroidota > Bacteroidia > Chitinophagales > Saprospiraceae > JALZUU01. The sequence goes on along the minus strand of CALLPK010000016.1, from coordinate 33,412 downwards.
AATTATAAAGTAGACGCCGAGAAGGGGAACGGTCAAACGGTCGCCACGATGTACGGAGCTACTACTTATCCTACCCTGGTTTTTATAGATAAAGATGGAAAGGTACTAGCCCGCCGACAAGGTGCAACGACCATCACAGAACTAAGGAATTTGGCCCAAGAGGCTATCACGGCGAAGGGCCCTTAAAAATTATTTTAGAACTAATTCTTAAAAAAAACGAGATTCTAATCTGATTTTCTAGCCAGCATCAGTCCGTCCCGAATTGGGAGTAGTATATTCTCTACCCTGGGATCCTGATGAATTTTTTTGTTGAAAAAATCCAAAATTTCACTGTCCCTGTCTTTTTCTGTACGAATCACTTTTCCATCCCATAAAACATTGTCTGCCAGAATATACCCACCCGGATTCACCCGGTCAATGATCAAATCATAATATTGAGGGTAATTCATTTTTCCAGCATCAATAAATACCAGATCGTACGTAGCATCGATGGTTGGAATAATTTTTTTAGCATCACCAAGGTGTAATTGAATTCGATCGGTAGCTCCTGCGCGCTCAATATATTTTCTAACCAGATAAGCCAATTCCGGATTTACTTCGATGGTATGTATTTTTCCTTTTGGTAACAAACCTTCCAGTAAACACAAGGTGGCGTAACCAGTAAAACTGCCAATTTCCAAAACGGTCGCCGGTTGTATCATTCGACTTAAAAAGCGGAGTAAAGTACCCTGCAAATGACCAGAAGCCATCTGTGGTGCCAGTGTTTTTAGATGGGTTTCTCTTAATAGCGCATCGAGTAATGGTGAAGGCGGAGTGGTATGTTTTTCACAATATTGTTCAATGAGATTAGGCGGCATTTCGACTGGTTTTAAGACTTTTAAATGAATGAAAAAAAACGGCACCGAGAATTAAAAGGCAACCCAGATAAAATTGAAGGGATAATTCTTGTGCGTCATCTAGAATTAGCCACGCCAGAAAAATACCATAAACAGGTTCCAGATTAATAGTCAGCGTGGAGGCAAAAGCAGAAATGTATTTCAGGGATCGAAGCGATAAGACATAGGCCAGCGTAGTACAGCCCAATGCCAGGATTAATAGCCATACCCAATCAAAATTTTGTGGCATAAACGGTGCCTCCGGTTGGTACAGCAGATAAATGGGCAGACAGATACTAAGAAACAACCAGCCGCTACCTAATTCTAAAAAGGTAATCGTTAAAGGCTCGGCTTTATCTACCAGTGTTTTATTTAAAACCGCAAACAGGGCCGCTAAAAATGCGCTCATCAATCCTACCAAAATGCCCGCCATCATATCCCATTCCGTGTTATTGACAATGAGTAATACGCCGGGAATCATCAGCAGACCAAGACTGAGTTCTTCCCTTTTTATTTTTTGTTTAAATATAACCGGTTCAATTAGGGCCGCAAAAAAAGAAGTGGTTGCCATACAAATCAGCGAGATAGAAGCATTGGCAAATTTTACCGAACCAAAAAAGCAAATCCAGTGCAGGGATACTAATACTCCGATTCCCATGTATTTAATCGTTAGCGCAGGCGGCAAAGCTGTAATTTTCTTTTTTATTTTTGTTAAAAAAGGAATGCTAAAGGCTGTAATACCCATTCGCCACCAAACCAGAACGAGCGCTGATAAGGTGATCAAGTCACCCAAAATCGCGGTGAATCCAAAGAGGAGTACGGCGATGTGTAATTCAAAATAAGCACGTTGCGTTGGATTCAAGGATTTTTATTTTGGGTAAAGGTAGAGTTATTTTTTCAACATCATAAAACGACTAGGCAGGAAGTAATCGGCTTTGGGCATTTGGAAAGGAGGAGCGTAAACGGGTTTAAATTCTTTTAATCCTAGATGGTATTCGATCTGCGAAGGCATCTTTTTTTGCTTTAATTTTTTGGGATTAAACTCAATGACGGTGCTCCAGTCAATGGAATAATAAGAACCGGGCTTTTGCCAGATATCCTGGAGCTGGATTCGGATAAAACCTTCACTTAATTTTTCGGTATCATCCCAAAAAATTAAACTTTTATAATTCATATAATAGAGCATCAGCTCAAATTCTTTGAGTCGAATGGGCTGAAATTCGCCATCATCTGCCGCAAAAAACCGTTCTTTAGAAAAAGGTAATACCCAGAGTACATGAATTTTTTGTTGATAATAAGCCGTCGTTCGACGAATTAATTCGGCTGGCGTAAGCGGTGTTACCTGTATTTCAATACCAATATTTTTTTTAAATCCTTCGACCAATACGTCTGGCCGAATGGTATTCATCATTTTTTCCAGAGATACATTTTTGACCTTGGTGCCCAGTTCCTGAAGGAGACTATAATAAATTTGTTTCTTAATTCGAAGGTGAAGTTGGGATTCTCCTTTGTAAATACATATTTTTTCCGGGAGGTGGGCAAAATGATGAATACGTTTAAGCCCTTTCTTAATACGCAATTCACTACCACAAGCCGAACAAAAAAAAGGTCCGCCGGACGAAGATTGTTCGGCCGCAAATACCTGTTTCGAACTTTGGGGATGATATGCTGTTAACATTTTGTAAAATTAAAAATATATCGGACGATTTGGCCCAATTTAATTCGCAGATTGATTATCTTTACGTGGAATTCTAAATATTTCTTATCAAAAATACACACATGAAAATTCAAAAAGGAGAAAAGGCACCTAATTTTACATTAAGAGCGACGGATAAATCAGAAGTATCTCTGGAAGATTATCGGGGTAAAAATGTGGTAATGTTATTTTTCCCGTTGGCTTTTACAGGTGTTTGTACAGATGAGCTGTGCTCAGTACGAGATAGCATGGAAGATTATAATAATTTGGATGCTCAGGTACTAGCGATCTCCGTTGATTCGTTATTTACACTGGAGAAATTTAAAGAGGCACAGGGATACCAATTTCCATTATTGGCTGATTTTAATAAAACGGTCTCGCGCGCGTATGACGCCTTATACGAAGATTTTGTGCTGGATATGAAAGGCGTTTCTAAACGTTCTGCCTTTGTCGTTGATAAAGAGGGAATTATTCAGTACGCCGAAGTGTTAGAATCAGCGGGAGATTTGCCTAATTTTACGGCGATAAAGGAAACATTAAAAGGCCTCAATTAGTTAAAGTAGAAAAGCCATCCGACGAAAACTACCTAATTGTCAGGCTATAGAAGTTGCTTGTAAACATTTTCAAACAACTTCATATTTTTTAATAAATTTAATGATACTAAGATGTTTAATAGTACGGAGACTTTAGAAGAAGTATTGGTAGAAGAAAAAGTAACCAATACCGGGACCCCCGCGGAATTATTGATCTATAATGATGATCATAATACCTTTGACTGGGTAATCGAATGTTTGGTAGATGTACTTAACCATTCACGCACCCAGTCGGAACAGCTTTCGCTCATTATACATTATAAAGGCAAAGCAGTCGTCAAGACCGCTCCTTTTGAGGTATTGCGTCCATTTAAGGATGCTTTGACCGAACGAGGCCTTTCTGCCATCATCGAAAGTATCGCAGAGTAGTTTTCCTGGAAGTTCCAATTGTAAATTTTCTAATTATTTCAAATTAATATGCCCGTATTCCGGCTGTTAGACGAGGATATCAGCTTTCCGCCGGCATATCTAGCGGACGAATACGGTCGCCTGGCGATTGGTGGAGACCTATCGCCAGAAAGACTGCTCCTGGCTTACCAATGTGGTCTCTTTCCCTGGTTTAACCCCGATGAACCCATTATATGGTGGTCGCCAGATCCTCGCTTTGTGCTTTTTCCAGAGGAATTGAAAATTGCAAAAAGCATGCGTCCCGTCTTCAATCAACATAAATTTACTTATTCCCTCGATCAGGATTTTAGAACGATCATTACCAGCTGTCGGGAAGAACGACTCACGGACGATGGTTCGGGTACCTGGATCTCGGATGCGATGGTGGAGGCCTACTGTAGATTGCACGAACTCGGATTTGCCCATAGTGTCGAAGTATTTCAAGAGGGAGAGATCGTAGGCGGATTATACGGAATCTCGTTAGGGAAAATATTTTTTGGGGAGTCCATGTTTACCAAAGTTCCCAATGCTTCCAAAGCGGGTTTTATTATCCTGGTGAATATGCTAAAAGCAAAAGGTTTCTGGCTGATTGATTGCCAACAGGAAACCAATCATCTGCGAAGTTTAGGTGGCGTTAATATTCCCCGAAAATCATTTTTGGAAATGATGGAAAAGAACGAAGCCGAAATGACTCTACAGGGTAGTTGGAGCAACTTTATCTAAGTTTTTTCAGTTTTCACTTCTTCTGAATCGCAAACATAATTACGATGAATAAACTAATTATTTTCTCTATATTAATTATCGGTCTCTGGTTTTTGTTCGCATTTACCGAAGGGGAACCTGCTCGTAATTATCCACAAGATTACTTTCGATCTCCAGTCAATACGCCCATCAAATTATCCGGAACCTTCGGTGAATTACGTTCCAATCATCTGCACTCTGGTATTGATATCAAAGCCCATAATGGTAAGACAGGACAAGCAATTCTAAGTGTTGCCGACGGGTACGTGGCAAGAATAAAAGTACAGTCGGGTGGCTATGGAAATGTATTATACGTAAATCATCCTAATGGCTATACTTCCGTTTATGCACACCTGGCTAATTTCCCGGAGCCAGTAGCCCGTTACGTAAAAGCGGAACAAAAAAGAAGAAAAGCTTTTGAAATAGAACTATATCCGGAGGCCGAAAAATTCAAGTTTAAAAAAGGAGAACAACTCGGAAAAATGGGATTATCCGGACGGTCTTACGGTCCGCATCTTCATTTTGAGATACGGGATACTCGAACCTCCAAACCTATCAACCCTCTCTTATTTGGTCTGGAAGCCAAAGATAATTTAGCTCCAAAACTTCACGAACTAAAAATTTATTCACTCAACGACAAACTGGAAACGATTGCTACTAAAACCGTAAAAGTGAAAAAGGGAGGTAAAGGATATCGGATTAGCGGAGATACTTTACTGATTGGCGCGTGGAGGATTGGGATAGGCCTAAAAGCCTACGATCACATGTCACTAGCTCCTAATTGGAACGGGGTATACAAAATGACGATGACTAAAGATGACCAACCGGTATATGGTTTTGAGATGGAAACTTTTTCCTTCAACGAATCTCGTTATATCAATGCTCATTTGGATTACGAAGAGCAGGTTAGCAATAAAGCATATATTAATCGTTTTTACGAACTACCGGGAAATCGGTTGTCTATCTACGAGAAAAAAAAGGATAAAGGGATTATCAAATTGGCGAAAAACAAGGCTACCAAAATTCAGATACTAGTTTCTGACGTAGCGGGCAACGATGAGGTACTGGAGTTTTGGGTCCGCCGTGCGGATGTCCCAGAACCTCCCATCCGTTCTTATAATTATTTACTGCCTTACGATCAGCGAAACGTCATTGAAACGGAGGACTTTTCATTATCGATGCCTAACGGAACTTTGTACGAAAATTTATATTTTAAATACTTTACCACGGTCGAAAATTCGGCCGGAGTCCATTCGTTGATTCACCATTTACACGATTATAAAACTCCCGTGCATAAATATTATGAGCTAGCGATCCGTCCAGTAAGTTTGCCGGAAACGCTGCGCGAAAAAGCGTTTATTGCGTACTGTCAACCAGATCATAAAATCATTACTTGTGGAGGTAAATGGGAAGAGAATCGGTTGTCCACAAAAGTTCGCGATCTAGGAGATTTTAGCATCATGGTCGACACAGAAGCACCTATGATTTCGCCAGAAAAATTTAGTGCTAATATGGTTGGCTATAATCGAATGACCTTTAAAGTAACCGATAATTTTGCGACAGCTCCTAACGTAAAACAAATTGAGTACGATGCTTATATTGACGGAAATTGGATATTGATGGAATACGATGCGAAGAATGATTTACTGACACACCGCTTTTCGGACGATTTGGCAAAGGGAACCCACCAATTACGCCTGGTCGTTAGGGACGACCGGAAAAATGAGGCCGTATTTGAAAAATCATTTAAGTACTAATCTGATTAAGTGAAGCCAGTAGCCAGCAGCTTGAGGAAAACGACTAATCCTTTCCTATGATTTTTTTTGTCATGGCAATCCAAAAAGGACTGATGAGTAAAGTTAGCGAAATAACCATGATCGTCAGTTGGTAGGTGTAATCTGAGATAATCTGAGCAGAATAGGCGCTAGCTCCGAGGACAAAAGACAACTCTCCTACCTGACCCAGTAAGGCACCACCGTAAATACTTTTTTTCCAGTTGCGACCGAAGTAGTGGAGCACAACGGTATTGATAAAATGATTGCTGATATAAACGGCCAGAATGATCATACTGACGGCCACCCAGTGTTCTGTTAGATATTTAAGGTCGATCATCATGCCGACGGAAACGAAAAATAATGCTACAAACATTACTCGAAAAGCGTGCAGACTATTGTGAAACCATGGTGCTGAACAGCTGGCATGAATCACCATTCCACCCACGAATGCACCGAGGGCAGCGGAGAGACCAAAAAAGGAGGTGAGGACGGCACAACCAAAACAGATAATCAGCGCCACAAAAACCTGAATTTCGTGATCTTCTTCTACTTGCTGACTGAATGGGATTTGGATTTCTTTTTTTCGCCAAATCCATAAAATAGCGCCCATCACCAGCAGTCCACCAATAATCTGCAGAACAGATTCTTGCATAGTGGGAGCGTGACCTCCCAGATAATTGGTAATGATCATCATCGGTACAATCAAAATATCTTGCATTAACAAAACGCTAAGCACATTTTTCCCCGTTGAGCTATTAATTTCTCCACTGTCCTGTAGTATTTTAATGACGATCGCAGAGCTGCTAAGACTAATGACAAACCCCATGGTGATAATTTGGTTTGCATTCCAGCCTAAAAAATAACCGATCCCAGTCACTAGTAAAACGCTGGCAATGATTTGTACGAAGGTTCCCAGTACCGCCACTTTCCAGTTTTTAACGAGTCCGGGCAAACTAATTTCCATTCCTATAAAAAACATCAGTAAGATTAATCCGATATCTCCCATTGTGGTAATGAGCTTTTGGTCGGTGATGATTCCAAATCCATAATCTCCTAATAAGACACCTGCCAAAATATAAGCGATAATATAGGGTTGTTTGAAATACCGAAGAATAGAACCCAGTAGGACGATGATAATTCCCAGAATAACAAAAGCGGATAAGTTTGAGTTGGCGGCGGCTAAGAGATACATGGTTGTTTTTGTAAAGGTTCAATTGGAAAAATAAGAAAGTTCTTAGAGACTTTTTTGAAAAAATACCCAACCATATTGTAAATGACCGTGTCTATCTTAGAGCTTGTCTAAATTTGCCACTTATAGCCAATTAATGGAAGTTTAGACAAGCTCTTATTATACTTCGCGCTTAAGAAATCTTAATCACAATTTTTAAAATAGATTACTATGAAAAAAATAATGCAGTTTTCTGTTTTTCTACTTTTTTGTTTTTTTGCATTGGCTTGTAATAAATCTGATGAAGATTTATGCGAGTTAGGTCCGGCCTTACCAATCTTTTGTATTCAGGTATATGACCCGGTTTGTGGGTGTAATGAGATTACCTACGGAAATGAGTGTGAGGCTAGAGCTGCCGGGGTTCCTTCTTTTTCTCCCGGTAAATGCCTATAAAGTTGGACTTTTTTTGAACTATTTAGCGTAGATTCTATTTGATTTCTAAACAAATCAATTATTATGACAAATCTACAGCCGGGCGATAAGGCCCCGGACTTTACGAGTGTGAATGAGAAAGGAGAAAGTGTTGCCTTAAAAGATTATAAAGGTAAAAAGCTAATTCTATTTTTTTACCCAAAAGATAATACTCCTACCTGCACGGTAGAAGCCTGCAATCTTCGGGATGCTTACGGAGACCTAAAGAAAAAAGGCTACGAGCTCCTTGGGGTTAGTCCAGACTCGGAAAAAAAACACCAAAATTTTATTGCTAAACACGAATTACCTTTTCCTTTACTTGCCGATACTGATCGGGAGGTAATTGAAGCTTACGGAATTTGGGGACCTAAAAAATTTATGGGAAAGACTTTTGATGGGTTACACCGTACCACTTTTGTCATTGACGAAAAAGGAAAAATTGAGCAGGTCATTCAGAAGGTGAAAGCCAAGCAACACGCAGATCAGATTTTAGGAGAGCTATAAAAAGTAGCGATAAATACCATCGCCATTTTCACGTTGAGGGGAACTTCCTCATCGAGTTCATCGTAAATATTCCATTGTCTGGGATCACGTTCCCAGGCAGTTTGTAAAGAAAAATGGCCGTAACGATCATCGACTAAAATCCACTCGTCAAGATTGTTGCGCCATTTACTTTTAAAAACGAAAGAAGTATTGCCGCCAGTAATTTTCCACTCGGTGAGATCATTAGGCCACCGGGGGCGCATGGTTACCAGGCCACCATCACTGCGAGCCTCCCATTGATTGGGTCGATTACGTGAAACCTGTGCAATCTGACCTCGTTCTTCTCCAATCTCAAAATCCCATTCGGTCCAGTTATCTTGATTTTTCCAGCGGAGTTCAAGTTCGCCAGAAGCCTCTAGTTCTTCTGCTTCCTCATCGGATTCACTTTCCGTGTAGAGTCTCCACTCCACGAACGAATCCGTCCATGTGGTTTCGATTCCGGTGAGCCATTGCTGAGCAGAAAGGAAAGTGCTCAAAAAGAGTAGGGTAGTAATTAGAATCAGATAACGCATATAGCTTTTAAATAACAAGACTAGTAAATAGAACAGACCCAAAATACAATTATTTTGGGTCTGTTGGTATAGCAGTTTAATTAAGATAGCGTTAAAACACATTGTTAAAACGGCAGATCATCATCGACACCTCCTGTATTAGCTGGCTCGTCGGCTACGGAAGGGAAAGAATCAATGCTGGCACTAGGGGCACCATTGTTAGCTTGTCCGCCTGCTTTTTCAATTCTCCACGCGTCCAGATTAGTAAAGTAAGAAGTCTTTCCTTCTTTAGTATATTCTCGACCACGGAGTGAAAAGGTAACCTTGAGTTGATCATCCACTTCGAACGGATCCAGTTTCTCACAGTTATTTTGCGTCAGCTGCATTTTAACCATCTGAGTGTAAGCGCCATCTTCAATTTCCAGCACAAATTCTCTTTTCTTAAATTTTTCGGTAACCTGAGTAGTTTCAAATTTTTTGTACAGACGACCTTCAACGTCAAATGCCATAATAGTTGTTTTTTGAATTGATAAAAAGTGGTTTTCCTTACTCTTAATTATTAGAAATAAGATAGGAAAGTAATCGTCACAAAGGTAATAAAAAGGCTTGATTTATCCTAGAAAAATAAAACATTTTGTTTGTCTAAGTAAAAACCCCCTAAACGGAAACCGTTTAAGGGGCTTGACAGACTTTTAATTATTATTTCCTGGTTGGAAGTGGAATAAATCATCTGGTCTGCACGGAAAGAGACCAAAGATGTGGATACTCCGTGAGTAAAATCACTAAAACAGGGTGTATTTTACACGACTGTTGGAGCTACCCCGTGTATCAGTCTGTATATATCTGTAGGACTGGTGCAGAGTACTGCACGATCTCCTCTGATAGCGATTGGCGCTTTTAAAAGATCAGGATTATTGCTTAAAATTTTTAAGTATCCCTGGCGGTTAAATTCCCGGCCACGGATATGTTCCTGATAATAAGGATGCGCTTTATTCATTAAGTCTTTTGGGTGCAGATCCAACTTTCCGATGATCTGCGACCAACTGGTATGAGTTGAAGGTGTTTGACCAAATTTATAGGTTCTAATGTGGCGGGTAAGGCCATGTGCGTGTGCTACCGTTCGGCGATCGGCACTAGATTCTGGATTATAATAAATCATGATTTCCCGTTGATGTGTCTTCATGGCGGAGCATTTAAAGTGGTTAGTAAATAAAACGATCTTAAAATATGTCTTTATGTATACAATATAGGGTATTTGTTTAAATATTCCAAATATTATTTTATTAATATTATTTTAAGCTTATTTTTAAGTCTGCTTATTGGGTTAAATTTAGAATAAAAAAAGCTGTGAATGATGATGAGATCATTCACAGCTGTGATTTTTTTATAAGCAGAGGTAATTAGTAAGCTCTCGCAAATAATACTCGTTTGCTGGAAGGGTTACCAGTCAGCACACATTTGCCATCTTCTTCCTTTGCATCGAGTGGTATACAACGGAGGGTTGCTTTGGTCAGATCTTTAATCTTCTTTTCCGTCTCGGTAGTACCATCCCAATGGGCAAGTACGAAACCGCCCTTTTCGTCGAGAATCGCTTTAAAGTCTTCCATATTGTCTACGGAAGTGATATGCGAGTCGCGATAAGCTTTGGCGCGATTAAATAGATTATCCTGAATATCGTTCAGAAGTTGACGAATATGTTCGGCAATCCCTTCTAAAGGCTGGCTGGATTTTTCCTGCGTATCCCGGCGGGCTACTTCTACCTGACCTTTTTCCAGATCACGATTACCAATACCCAGTCGAACCGGAACGCCTTTAAGTTCGTGTTCGGCAAATTTAAAACCAGGACGTTTTTTCGCGTCGGTATCGTATTTGACCGAAATTCCGAGCGCTTTCAGTTCTTTCATGATTTTTTCTGCGGCTTCGTCGATGGCTGCAGCAGGTTTTGGAATTGGCACAATGACGACTTGCGTCATGGCCAATTTTGGCGGTACGATCAGTCCCTGGTCATCAGAGTGGGTCATAATCAGTCCTCCCATCAAGCGAGTAGAAACACCCCAGGAGGTGGCCCAGACGTATTCCTCTTTTTGGTTTTCGTTGAGATACTTTACGTCGAAAGCTTTTGCAAAATTTTGCCCCAAAAAATGCGAGGTTCCAGCCTGCAATGCTTTGCCATCCTGCATCAGTGCTTCGATGGTATAGGTGTCCAGTGCGCCTGCGAACCTTTCGTTGGCGGATTTAACTCCTTTGATCACTGGCATGGCCATATATTCTTCCGCAAATTTAGCGTAGACGTCCAACATGGTAAGCGTTTCCGCTACTGCTTCACCCGAAGTAGCGTGGGCGGTATGACCTTCCTGCCAGAGAAATTCTGCGGTTCGTAAAAACAAGCGGGTTCTCATTTCCCAACGAACTACATTAGCCCACTGATTAATGAGTAAAGGTAAGTCGCGGTAAGATTTAATCCAGTCTTTATAAGTATTCCAAATAATGGTTTCAGAAGTAGGCCTGACGATCAGTTCTTCCTCCAATTTAGCGGAAGGATCAACGATTACCCCGCTACCATTCGGATCATTCATCAGACGGTGATGGGTAACTACGGCACACTCTTTGGCAAAACCTTCTACGTGTTCTGCTTCCTTACTTAAAAAACTCTTAGGGATAAATAATGGGAAATAAGCATTTAAATGACCGGTCTCTTTGAACATTTTATCCAACTGAGCCTTCATGTTCTCCCAGATACCAAAGCCATCAGGTTTTATAACCATACAACCTCGTACCGCCGAGTGATCCGCTAAACCAGCTTTTCTAACGATATCATTATACCACGCAGAATAATCTTCTGTACGACTGGTAATTACTTTAGACATAAATTTATGTTTTTATGATTTTAACTAATTATTAAATTTTACATTTGTGACGCTACCTGAACTATTACCGTCTAAATAGTGTTTTTAAGGTGGTTTAATTGACGTTAACCGACTTTTAAGAAAAAAAATTCAACTTTAATGGTTTTTTAACTAAAAATTAGCCACAAAAGTAATAAATTGTACCTGTAACTTGTAAGAGAGTCACATAATTACATTAAAACTTCTTTATTATGAAAATGTATAAAATATCAGCCCTTCTAGTCAGCCTTTTCCTTTTTGGATTTGGTATTTCTGCCAACGCGCAGTATGACGATGTTTACTTTGATCCTTCAACGGATGTAGAGTATACTGATTACAGTAATTCTTCGTACGATGATTATGTTCAAGATGATTCGAGTGATGAAGAATTTGATGCTGCTAGTTATGACGATGATGATTACGAATACTACTACACTTCGCGCATTCGTCGCTTTCACCGTCCCTACGCTGGATTCGATTTTTACGCACCGGCTTACGTAGATTCTTATTACTATAATCCTTATGGAGTTCCTGGCCGAGCTATCTACGCCTCTAGTTTTAATAACGGATTTAATAATCCATTTTTTAATCCTTATTTTGGAAATCCTGGGGTAACGATTTTTATCGGTAACCGTAACCGATTCCGTAATCCTTATAACAATTTTTACAATCCATATGGATTTAATAATGGATTCAACAGAGGTTTCAATAACGGATTCAACAGAGGATTCAACAATGGTTTTAACAACGGATTCCGTGGTGGTGGCTTTAATAATTCCTTCGGTGGAGGAGGTTATGGATATTGTCCACCATCTTGGACTGGAAGTGGTGCTACTTTTAATAATACCCGAAATACAGTTGTCAATACGCGAAATAACGGGAATACCCGAGTAAATGGAACTCAGAGACGTCCGGTAACTAAATCCAGAACAAATAGAGTTGGATCTAACCGAGGCAATACTTCCAGAACGAATAGCAGAGCAACTGCTACGCAGCGTAGTAACACCAGAAGTTCTGCCACTCGATCAAATACGCGTACGAACCGAACACGTACCAGTACGCTAAGAGCGAATGAAAATGCTACTCGTAGCAGCAGAACTAGAGCGACTCGCAGTAATAATACACAGCGACGTAGTAGTGGTGTTAAGCGAAGTAACTCTTCACGCACACGTAGTAGTGCTTCTCCATCTCGAAGTAGCAGCAGATCTTCTTCTGGCAGCAGCCGTAGAAGTACCAGCAGCCGAAGAGGTAACTAATATCTTTGTGTCGCATAAGCGGAAAGAGTGGGTGGATTAATATTTCACCCACTTTTTTTATGTGCGGCTGAGAGTCTTTGAACAAATTGGAAAACAAATTATTATAAAAGAGGCTGTTTAAAAATGAAGCACCATGGTTACGGCTAAGTCATTGACTGCCAATTCTTCACAAATTTTTCGGCACCATAGCTTTGGCTACGAACCTTAAAATTTGTTTCGTCTTGACAATCAAGCACTTATCCTCATCTTCTGTGAACATTCTTAAACAGCTGCAAAGCTATAAAACAACAACCCCCCTTTTTATGAGATATAATATTTTAATTCTATTAATTTTTAGTTTAGCAACTACCTTATCTGCCCAATCAATTAATGACGCCTTACGATTTAGTCAAATACAATCTTCCAGCACTGCACGTATGGCTGGTATTGGTGGTGGGATGAGTGCTTTGGGTGGTGAATTTTCGGTAATTAACGTTAACCCTGCTGGTCTGGCTATTTATCGAAGTTCAGAATTTAGTATTACTCCCTCCATTAATTTTGGTAAGACCGAAGGACAACTTCGTGGCAATGAAGTTTTTGATGATAATAAGACCTCTTTTAACTTTAGTAATTTAGGGATCGTATTAAATTCAACGCCTAGAGGAAAATGGCGAACTTCAAATTTTGCGATTGGCTTCAACAGAATCGCTAATTTTAATGAAAATATGTACTTTGAAGGACAATCAACTGGCTCCATGGCAGATCAGTTTCAGGAATTGGCTACGGGGTTGGATGGTGTTGGGATTCCTGCTCAGCAGCTAGATGATTATCTGGCTGGACCTGCGTTTGATGTAACTGCTATTTATGATATTCCAGGAGATCCAATACTGACTTATTATACTGATTTTGAGCTGGTTCCAGACGGGTTAGTAGAAAGATCACAAAGTCTTGAACGTCGGGGGTCTATCAAAGAATTGTCTCTTTCTTTAGCGGGTAATTATCAGAATAAACTTTTAATTGGCGGGAGTTTGGGTATTCCAATCTTAAACTATTCACAATCCAGATCCTACGAAGAATTTGATCCAGGAGGACAACCCGACGGAAATATTCCATTTTTTGAGAGCTTACAATTTACAGATACGTTAAGTACAGAAGGTGTTGGTATTAATCTGAAATTGGGTGTAATTTATTGGCCCACCGCGAAATTGCGAATTGGCGCGGCGGTACACTCTCCAACTTTCTATTCATTGACAGATTATTATGATACAAGTATTCAGTATACTACCACGATTGATGGAGTAGTAGAGTCGCTATTTAGTCTGCCGGCTCAACCTAGAGAGATTGATTATGGATTTCGGACGCCCTGGAGGTTTATTGGCAGTGGAGGACTAATTGTCCCAAAATTTGGATTATTATCCGCAGAGGTAGAGTACGTTAATTATGGAAACAATGTTTATAATCTGGACAAAGATGGTAACAGTATTTTTGATACGGACCGAGGAGATATTACCAACGCAGGAATAGAAGATGAACTTCAATCTGCGGTTAATGTACGAGTGGGAGCTGAGTATAAAATTGAACGTTTTTTAGTAAGAGCGGGCTATAACTGGTCAGCGTCAGCTCGAGTGAATGAGGACGATGTGCTCACCCGTATTAGTTTGGGCGCAGGTTACCGGGCAGATAGAGTATATCTGGATTTGGCTTATGTGCGCGGTAATGCTGAAGGAGTATATTCCCCTTATGATTTGGCGAATAATAGCGCTGAACAGCGAGTAGACCGACAATTAGCTAGTAATAGCGTATTATTTACACTTGGTTATCGATTCTAATATCTTAACAGGTGAAAATCAAGCAATGGTATAATTTTTGCTAATATTAAATTTGAGGTTCGTTTGATCGAATCTCAAATTTTTTGTAGATACGTGATAATAATGAGAAAACTCCTGGCTTTATTACTGCTATTTATTGGATTGCTTAGTGCGGAGGTACGTGCACAGCAGGGGCGTAGTCCGAATGCCAGAGGAAGTTTTGGGGAAGTAGAAGAACGACGACTTTTGGAATCAAAGTGGAAATATACCTACGCGATTCATTTGGAATCTAATACAACCATTCACAAAGCAGAAAATTTTTACGAATACTATCTCTATTTTCGATATAATTATACTTACCAGGAATATTTGAATGGCCGCTTGACCAAGGGGAGATTTAAAATTGAAGACCGGGAACTCATCTATAGTTTTAAACATATTAAAAAATTTGCTGTAGCAGAATTGAGTCGGAATCGGTTGGTTTTGGAATTTACCCAACCCAATAGTAAAGGTACTTACCAATATCATTTTGTCAGGGTAGAAAGTAAAGATGCTCCCTTCATAAAGCCTGCTAACGAGCTTCCGGATGTGATTGTGGAGATGGATGAAAAGAAAAAGGATGGAGGTCTGTTTAGTTTTGCTAAACGAAAATCAAAAAAACGGAAAAGTAAAAAGAAGAAACAGAAAAAGTACAAAGACGACCGAGTCTACATAAACATCGAGTTGATTGGTGGTGGCTACTATGGCGGTATTGATCCGGTATTGAGAGATTATATTCATATCAAAAGTGATGGTCGTTTAATTAAAGAATTTAAAACCGTCAGTAAAGGACTAAATGTTATCCGTAAGGATATACCACGGGAAGAGTTGGAAGCTTTTGCAGAATTTGTAGATAAAAAAGGATTTTTTGAACTAGAGCGAATCTACGATTGTGATAATAGCATTTGCCAAAAAAGGAAACAGGAAAAGCCCCGTCCAATCCCTCTGCGTCTGGCGATTGCTTACGGAAAAAAGAAAAAAGTAGTTACCCTGAGTATTTGGGGAAAGGATCGTCACAAGGTACAATACGTAGATTACCCACCAGCTCTAGAAGCCATCATTGAGGCTATTCAGCGGATGGCCCACCGAATTGAGTCTAACGAATCTTAGTTAGATGCTTTACTTATAGTTCTAATTTTCTGCTCAGTTAAAGGGAGTAAGTCGATTTGGTTAAAATTAAATGTACCTACAGGTAATTTACTGTATTAACTTATTCAAAAAAAAAAGTTTGTATTCTCTGTGATTTCCCCTATCTATGTTGTACTAACATTTATTAGCTATCTAACAAATAGCTATCTAACAAACAAATATTTCTATACTAATAAATGGATAAAGAACTTTCTGTTTTGTTGTTATTTTCTATAGGGCAAGTCCACCCGTAAGTTTTCTTACGGTGTGGACATTCCCTTTTTTAGAGCTTAAATTTTAAAATCCGTTTAAAGATCGAAAACATCATCTTTCTTAAGCAATAAAAACAATGGCGAAAGTAATGACGGAAATAATTAAGCCGTACATGAAAACAGCATAACAATAGCTGAGATAGCGGTACTTCTTAGCCAATACAATTCCTAAATAATAAAGATCACGGGTCATAGAACTATATAAAAAGTCTTCATCTTTAATCATCTCTAACATTCCCCAGTGATAATCATCAAGACTCATGTTGTAAAAATTTCCGAAGAAAAGTAAATTTGCGTTGCGATCTTCAATATTTTTTCTGGTAAAACGGCCTTCTGTAATTTTGGGTCGGGTAGATAGGGTAGCAAATATAATTGCTACCAAACAAACTAAGAGCAAGACTACCGTAGGGATGACTAAATTGGGGATCGCATCAAATTTTGGAACTAAGGTTGAAAGCGTAATAGAAACGATAATCGCGTTGATGCTGAGCATTATATTGGCCTTGTTGTCGGCAATCGAACTAAGATTAATGTGGGTTCGGTAGGTAGTTCGATACATCGTTTCCACTCCACGTCCAAGGCTAATTTGTTTTAGATTAATATTGCCAGATGCGTTTTTACCGGCAAGGTCGGCGAAAGTAGGTTTTTTCTTTTTTTTCTTCTTTTTGGCCGGCAAGTTATTGGAAGAATCTGGATTGACTAAATTCTTATTATATTTTTTCTGGCGTCGTTCCAGTTTTTGAATGTGTTTGTTTTTCCGTTCACCATATAGTTCCTGAGCTACGGGCGTATTAAAAAAATGCGCTTGCATAAATCCAAGCTCAAAACTTACCCACTCCTCGTCGGTCATTACCGTATCACGAGTAATTGCAAGTTCCTGTCTGATTCTTCCACAACGATCCCAGTAATTTCTACGTCCCAGGTGGCTGAGATCCGCATCACAGATTATTTTTTCTAGTTCCGTCTTGGGTATATAATTCAAATGGGTAGCACGGATACAATTCTGAATTTTTTCCAGTTTGGTAGTAGGATAATTAAGAGGCGTTAAGAAATTGGCGACATATTCACAACCTCTTTCTTCGTGTCCTTCCCGGCCTTGGTCGTAACCCACATCATGGAACCAGGCTGCAATTTGTAAGATTTCCAGGGTTTCTTCGCTAAGGTCCATTTCGGCTCCAATCTTCTGGACCGCTTCGACCACGCTGATGGTATGCTGTAGATCGTGAAAGGCATAATCTTTTGGTACATTACGGGTGATAAAGTTAACAGCGTAAGTCTCAACGTCGATCAAAAGATTATTTTCCAAAGCAGATGGTATTTATGGCGGTAATGAAGCACGTGGCAAAAATCTATTTGATCAATGTTCCTAAGCACTTACTATAGCCATAAATATAATCAAATTTTAGATTCTTGTACTATCCTTCTTTCATTCAACTGATCGGTAAAGAGGGTGCTTTTTTGATGTAGGGAAACCAATACGAAGCTGACAATCATCAATAAAAACCACGCACCCATTTTTGTCAGCGATACCCATTGCCATACTTCTTCCTGGTTTGGATACTGCCACATATTGCCATAGGTGCCGGCATTTTCGGCTAACCATAGAAAAAACGCAATCAAAATAAAAGCTAAAAGCATTGGCATTTTTCTCTTCTTTAGATACACCACAAAATAAACCTGTGTTTTAAAATAGGATAGACCAACGAGACCAAATAATAGATATCGGAAATCATAGATAAAATGATGGGTAAAAAAATTGAGATAAATCGCTACCGCAAGTAATACGGTTATCCATAAAGGTGGATAATTGGTATATCTTAATTTCATAATTTTCCACGACCGGGCAATAAAGCTTCCTACTGCTGAATACATAAATCCGGTAAAAAGTGGCACATTTCCAATCTTGAAAAAACAGACTTCGGGATACTGCCAGCTTCCGATAGAAGGATGGGTTTTGAACAATTCCATGACTGTTGCGACCACGTGAAATAGTAAAATAACCCGGGTCTCTTTCCACGTTTCTATTTTTAAAATTAATAACATCACCTGAATAAAAATCGCTCCGATAAAAAGAAAATCGTAACGAGCAACAGTCGTAAATTCAAAGAAACTAGTAAGTAAAATTAAGGCCAGCAAGCTGCCACCAAAACTCGCTGCTCTGGCTTGTTTTATACCGAAAATCACCAACTCGTGCAAACGACTTCCGCGTAAGGTAGGCGACAGTAATCGCTCTGACCAGTAAAAAATCAACTGATTGAAATAGGCATCAATGGGTGCTTCGTTGGAAGAAAGTCTACCCCGATTTTTGGGGTAGACTGAAGAATAGAAAGAGAAACTCATAGCTTAATATTTATTTTCTGAGAAACTGAAAAAGGTGAGATAGGAAAGTAGAAAAAAAGCTGCGAAGATGATGATACTACCACTTCCGTTAAAAGATTGCGGCTCGATCAGGATATTCAGTAAATCATGCATCAATTCGAAGGGTTGGGTGACAATATCCCACGAGTTCCAGCGTAAAAATCGACCAATATAAACACCGAGTCCACTGAGGACTACGCAAATGATGACGAAGAACCAACCGGCTAATTTAGACCATTGTTCTGCGATAAAACGGTGGACTTCGTAAAGTGAAATAATGCCAAGTAGCAAACCAGTCCAGGCGAAAGAAATCAACAACATCAGATCGTACCAAAATGGAATTGGCGCTCGCATCCTCAGGTGTAAAAGATCGGTAAGGATATAGGGAGCATTGGGTAAAAAAAGTAACCAGACAAACAACAACCCGCCGGTCAACAATCGTGACTGACTGCGTTCATAGAGGGGCGCCACCGATAAGGATAACCAGTAGGGGATCCAGGCTAGAAATAAATTCCAGATTAAAAATAGAAAGGTCGTCGTACCGCGTAGAAGAAACAAATCTTCCGACGATTGAATAGATGCCAGGTTGAAGTCAAGGTAATACAACCTCACGCCTACGAGGCAAAAATTAAATAGAGTAAACAAGCACAATAACATAAACTGCCGGAACTGCCGATCTTCGGAAAACAGGATTCTAATTTTTGTGAGTAGAGACATAATTCTTTATTCTTTAGATGTTAATCCCAAATGGGAATTTAAAATGTCTGGTAATCAGGGTATAGAAATATCCGGTGTGCCACCGTTTACGTGCCTTGGTACGTCGCCAGTTGGCTTGGTGATAAGGTGGTGCAAACCGGATGAATTTGGGTGTAAATTTTAGCGCAATTTGTAAAAACCTAACAAAGCGATCGATCCATTTTTTTTCCGTGGGAGAGGGTAGTAACTGGTATTCCTGAGCAAATTTTTCTGGTAAAAAAACAGCGGCCATTGCCCGGAAAATTCGGTTGCTACCGTAAGGTGGTCGCAGAATTATTTTTGACAATCGCATATTGGTCGGGGTGACTTGTAAAGTATCACTTTGCAACATAATCTGATAATAATGCTCAAAGGCAGTCAAATCGTCCGGATAGTGTCCCGCTGGAATACCCATGAGGGTAGCGATGATTTTTGACTCCTGAAAAAATTGCTCTTTTTCGGAACGAGGCAGCGGTCCGTGGACCAGTTCGGTAATCCGCAAGCTGGTTTCTACTAGCGTAGAAAGTACCCAGGTGAGTAATTCCGGATCGCGGGCGCAAAATTTTTCTACCTGCCACCAGCCATCTACTTTTCTGCCAACGTTACCACGAATCATTCCGTGCATTTTGAACAGTCGGCGCGCCGTTTTGAGGGCCAGCTCTTCTGATCCAAAATAAAATCCAGCCATTGCATTAAAGGTACGGTGTGCCCGGTACAAATACGCTTCGTGAAAATTACTGAACTTGCGTACACCTTCGGCGATAGCGGGATGAGCAATCTGGAGCAGCAAAGCACTGATGCCACCGAGTAACATAGTCGGTTCCCGGTAAATTTTCCAGGTCATGCTATCCGGACCAAAAAAGCCGACTTCTCCTACTTTGGGTAGTTGTGCCAACTGCGCTTCGAAGGCGGTCGTGGCCTCTGCGGATGCTTGTTTTTCGGCGTCGGTGAGCCGGACGGAGGAAAAAGCTGATTTATTCATATTAAGAAATTTATTTTAATAAAGTACTTTGAAAAACAAAGTAAGTATGCAAAAAAAGAGATCAGAAATTTCTGATGGTTAATTTTTTAAAATCTTCAATGGTAACTTTAAACAACTTCTCAGTCTATTAAGGCCAATTTTTTCACGCTGAAGAGAAAATTGAGATTGCAATTGAAATTGAAAAGTCACTTACTCTGTCTGATAATCTCTTCCAAGGCGTCCAGATGATCGGTAAAAGCTTTTCTGCCAGTCTCGGTGACGGCGTAGGAAGTCTGGGGTTTGCGACCAATAAATTCTTTTTTAATTTTTATGAATTCATTTCCTTCCAGTTTTTTCAGATGACTGGCGAGGGTACCATCCTGAAGTCCCAGCATTTCTTTGAGCGTGGTAAATTCTACCCAATCGTTTACCACCAACATCGACATGATACCCAGCCGCGTACGATGATCAAATTCCTTCCTTATTTTTGTAAAAATATTTTTCACTGCTCGTATTTATAATACATGATCAGTCCGTAGACGATATGTAAGACTCCAAAACCAAACGCCCAAAATTCTAAACCATAGCCCAAAAAAAACATTGCAATTAGCCCAAGAATAATTTCCAAAATACCCAAATACCGAATATCATTTAACGTGTACTTACTAGCATTTAAACACGCCAGACCGTAAAATACCAACGTAGCCGGAGCGACCATTCCAAATAAATCATGATAGAGCAAACCTAAGCAAAATATTCCGCCAGCTACTAATGGAATCGCCATATTTAGCAATAATCGTCTCGAAGAAGCATCCCACATTTTTAGCCCTTTCTTTCGGGCTTTACGCGTGGTAAAAAAAATGCCACCACTAATTGCCAGGATCAAAACAATCGCCGCATCAATCATAAAAAAGGTAAGATAGTGCATCCCACCCCGGTTCATGGTCTCTGCCGTTACGTAATATGCTTTCTGTCCGGAAAAAGGCGTGATGCCCAAATACCAATACACAGCGGCGGCACCCAACAGGGCAAAAATACCAGCCGCGACGCCGGATAATCCACTCAAAGAAATAAAGCGGGAGGATTGCTCCATGAGCGCTCTGATTTCCGTAAGCGTTTCGAGATGATGTTTTTGTTGATCCATTACCATATACCGATTGGTGATAAATTTCGTTTAGTAATAAAGTACTTTGAAAAATAAAGTTAATATTAAAAACGATGGTATGCAAGTTTTATTTTGACTTAATTATTAATAATGACAAATATGAAAAATCCCCAAATACACAATAGCATATTTGGGGATTCTCCTGGAAGTTGTCCAATAAACCTTATTGCACCATTAGCTTCGCGGTACTTTTCCGATCGTCCATCAGTACCTCAATAAAGTAGGTGCCCGGTTGGAAGATACCTTTATCAAGGGTATATTGATCGCTGCGGGTTTGTTCATTGAGTACGAGCTTGCCATCGGCGGCGAAGATGTGGAAAGTTACTATTTTCTGACCCGGATTATCATACTCGATCACGGCAATATCGCGGGTTGGGTTGGGGCGGATGACCAGGTTTTCGATATGAAAATTTTCCAGATTGGTTTCCAGTCCAAACGGATCAGACCAAATTGGATTGGTCAGGAAAGATTCGTCGGTGAGTGTTTCCATAAAAGCGACCAAGGCTTCTTTTTCTGTATCCGTAAAACCAAAGCCTTCCGGTGGAATGATTTCTCCCGTCCATTCGTTAGCTTCTACTTCATCAGAGTAGTGGTTAACTACTTCCTCCAACGTTTCGAAACGGCCATCGTGCATGTAGGGAGCGGTCAAGTCAATATTTCGTAGGGTAGGAATTTTGAATAAGTTGGCAAAGGCCGGGTCCCAGTTTCCTGCGCCAGCGTCTTCAGGATCTTCGGGGAGTCCATTGTTAAAAATAAAAGGAGCGAACTCTAAAATGGGAAAACCTGGAGGCGGGAAGAAATCTCCAAAAATAACGTGTCCGCCCTGGCTATGACAATTGTTACAGTTGGTAGAGAAAAGCTCGAGTCCCAATTGTTCTTGTGATGTAAATCCAGCAAATCCATTTTCGGCTTCCTGATCAAATCGGGAATTAAAGGTGTTCATAGAAGAAATAAATTGTACCAGTGCTTCGGCAATTCGATCTTCGGTAATGGTAGCATCTCCAAAAGCATCGGTAAATAATTGTGGATAATAGCTGGTTGCATTGAGTTTTTGAGCTATATCATCCATATCGACACCGATTTCATTTTCGTCCGTTAATGGTATACGAATCATCGTTTTTAAATCTGATTCACTCATGTCCCAGAAAAAGTGCTCCTTGTTGGTCCAGGCAATATCGTTGAGATGCATGGAATTTCGTAAAGTTGGTGCGGTCAGCCCGTCGCTCACTGCTTTATTTTCTGCGAAGGACATGGCTTGGTTATGGCAAGTGGCGCAGGACATGGTTTCGAGAGACGATAATTTTTTATCGTAGAATAGTACACGTCCTAAGGTAGCGCCCTGGTCGGTGATGCCAGCGAAGGATAAACTATCAATTCCACCACCCTCGTATCCGAGGTCGATGGTATCGTTTTCGGCATTAAGGAGATGTGCTGGAAAGGTAATGTCAGAATAATCAAAAGGATCATCCGGAAGGTCGGGAACATCATTGACGGTAGTGAAAATAAAGTTGGAGACCGTGGGTCTGCTAATGGTAAAGGCGAGGGTAGAGAATACCACCGCTAGGAAGAAAAATCTTTTCATGATGGAGTGTTTTAGTTTTAGTTTCAAATTTTCATCCTAAAGGTACAAAATATTTCAATATGAAGCTGACAAATCTGTGACAAAGTTAGAAGTGTTGTGTAAGGTTATTATTGAAATGGTGATTTTCGAGTACCGAGAATTGAGACAATAGAAGAAGTTTTACGAATTCCGTAATTTTACGAACCTTATAACGTTGGATAGGAGAACTTACCCAAAAGTTCTTCGGAAAAATATTATTTATTAGACAGCCTAGACATTTATCACATGACTAAAAATATCGTTTTCATTTTGCTGCTCATTGTTTTTGGCAGCGCTGGAGTCAGTGCACAACGGTACCGAACGGCGGCTGGGTTACGACTGGGTAGTCCTTTTGGCTTGACGGTTCAGCAGGTACTGTGGGGTCAAAATACGCTGGAAGGTATTTTGACCTTTAATCCAAAGGAAAATGAATCAGCGTTGACGCTTTTATTTGAAAATCATCGTAAAATTTTCTCCAAGAGATTTAATTATTACCTTGGTATTGGTCCGCATATCGGCTGGATTGATGACCAGGAAGGATTTGATAATCCTTATGGGGTTACCCTTATTGGTGGGCTGGAATTTGCGATGAAAAATACCGTTTTGTCATGGGATTATAAGCCCGCCGTCAATTTATCCGGGGGCCGTAATACGATTTATCACCAAACGGGGATCAGTGTTCGGTTTATTATTGTGAAGAAAAAGAAGAAAAAGATCAATTGGAAATTTTGGCAAAAATGGGGTAAGGGGAAGAAGTAGTAGAGAATAAATTTTGAAGTAAAAAGTTAATAATAAATTATAGATGTTCCTTTCTTTTTCACAATAAATCCTTATCTTCAAAAAATCATACATTCTGTTTTATTCCAAGCCATTTTTTAAAAAATATGAGAAAATCTTACGGTAATACCTGGTGGGGAAAGCAATGGCTAAATGCTTTAAATCAAATTGATTTTTCCAATCGTTTACCCCGTGGCCGGACCTACGCCAACAAAGGACTGGCCGGAAACATTCAAATCAAAGACAATAAAATAACCGCAGAAGTACAGGGCAGTCGCCCACGTCCGTACAAAGTTTCCTTTACCGTTCCTCCTTTTTCTAATCAGGAAAAAGCAAAAATTACCGAAGCCGTCATCGAAAATCCGATGCACCTTTCTTCTTTGCTCAACCGAAAATTGCCACCGGTGCTCATGCAGTTGTGCGCCGCAAAAGGGGTGTCGCTTTTTCCCGCTTCCTGGAATGATATCGAAGGAGCATGTTCTTGCCCCGATTGGGCGGTGCCCTGCAAGCACATGGCTTCGGTCATTTATTTGGTTGCAAACGAGATTGATCAAAATCCTTTTCTGGTTTTTGAATTACATAAATTTAATTTGTTCGAGGCATTAAAAAAAGCAGGCTATACCAGCCAGGAAAGTCAGGATATTCGCATTCTTTCATTGTCTAGATTGTGGGAGGACTTACCGGATGGAACAAGTCCCGCAAAACAGCCAATTCTGAATTTAGACCAAATAGATTTTTCTGTCATTCCGTCTCTGAAGGAAGACTTAATGGCAATTCTTTCCGACCAACCGGTCTTCTTTCCAGCGGGTAATTTTAAAAAAATAATTACGGAGAATTATAATCAAATAGCTAAAGGGTTAGAAAAAAAATCCACGACTGCATCACCTTCTACGGCCCTTGATATTCAAAAAGATTTAATCGAAGATTTAGAAATTATTCTTTCAGAAAAAGCTGTTTTCTTAGACGTGAGTTTCCGGGATAAAAATGGAAAAGTCTTATTTAATTTTGATAAAGTGGATGCCCTGACGGATTGGCTGGATGACCTGTCTTTTTTACGCATTCAGCAGTACGCCCCGTCGCTGCGTGGCCTGTGGATCACTTGGCTCTACGCGCGGCAACTCGCCAAACAAGGGGCCATTATTCCGCAGATTTTGGTCGACGAAAGAGCACAGTATCTGGTTCGCTGGATTCCGGCTTTATTAAATTCGGTGGTGAAAAATATCCACGATTTAGCTGGAGCACTGGTTCCCGAAAATATTTTATTTTATAAGGTAGGGACTAAAATAAAGCAGCCGATTACCGCTGATTTTTTTACGGCTCTGACAAGTGTTTTTTTAACGCACCTGGTTTCTAAATACGCTAAGGTGAAAGATCGCCTCTGGCCG
Organism: uncultured Saprospiraceae bacterium; assembly: GCA_938015415.1. Lineage (GTDB taxonomy): Bacteria > Bacteroidota > Bacteroidia > Chitinophagales > Saprospiraceae > JALZUU01. The sequence continues at coordinate 8,324 of CALLPK010000016.1, read as the reverse complement.
ATTGAAGTGATTCAACTGTTTTTTAACCAAAAATCAGAACCGTTCAACGATTACGAAACCAAAGACTATCCGGTGGCGATTCAATTGTGGTTGAATAAATTTTATATCATTGAAAAAGATTTTGTTCCGGTTATCAAAGTAGATGATTCGGAAGAAGGGTTTTCGGTGGAAGTGGCTTTCGAAGATAAACGAAAAAAGACCCGACCGGTTTTTGGACTTAAATCATTATTAGAAAAAAAACAATACGCCGATATTCGGATGGATGCTTTGCGGGACCTCGCAATGCTTTCTGAATATTTTTCGGGGATCGGCGATCTGGTAAAACTGAAAGGGAAAGTTCCGTTGCTCTTTGATGAAATAGAATTTGTGGATATCCTCTTTAAAATACTTCCGACGATTCGGCTTTTCGGAATTAAAGTAGTGTTGCCTAAAGCCTTGCGGAAGATCATCAAACCGCAGTTGTCCATGCAGGTATCGGCGGGAAATTCCGGTATCGTAAAGAAAAAATCACTGGTCAACCTGGATGAATTGCTCAATTTTGACTGGCGGATTGCGCTCGGTGATACGACGATTTCACGGGCAGAATTTTTAAAAATGATCAAGCAGTTCAAAGGAATTGTTCGGTATCAAAATGAGTACCTGTTTTTTGACGAAGCCGAAATTGCCAAACTGATTCACGCCCTGGAAAATCCTCCGGAACTGGACGGACAGGAACTATTACAAATTGCGCTGGCGGACGAGTATAAGGGGGCAAGCATCGAACTGACCCCGGAACTCCGGCAATTAATGGATGAACTACTCAGCTCCAAAACGATCGAACCACCGATCAGCCTGGAGGCCACCTTGCGTCCTTATCAGCAGAGAGGATACGAATGGTTGTACAAAAATACCCGACTGGGATTTGGCAGTTTACTGGCCGATGATATGGGCCTCGGAAAAACACTGCAGGTGATTACCACTTTACTGAAATTAAAAGAGGAGGGGAGCTTGGATGAACAGAAAGCACTGGTCGTAGTACCCACTACTTTGTTGACTAACTGGGATAAAGAAATCAAAAAATTTGGACCGGAGTTGATCACCCATATTTACCATGGAACGAATAGAAAGCTGGCACCAATCGAAGATGCAGATGTATTGTTGACAACTTATGGAGTCGCACGGGGAGAAGTTGCCAAGCTCCAAAAATATAACTGGCTGATCATGGTGATTGACGAAGCGCAGAATATTAAAAATCCGGCAACGGCACAAACCAAAGCGATCAAAAAATTAAAGGTGCCGATCAAAGTAGCGATGAGTGGGACGCCGGTAGAAAACCGGATGAGTGAATACTGGAGTGTTTTTGATTTTGCGAATAAAGGTTATCTCGGCACGCTCAAAAAATTTAAAGATGAATATGCCAAACCCATCGAGGCAGACCGGGATTTGGTGAAACTGGAAAAGTTTAAAAAAATTACGGCGCCTTTTATTATGCGGCGGGTGAAATCAGATAAATCGATTATCAAGGATTTACCGGAAAAAATCGAACAGGATCAGTTTTGTCAGTTAACGCCCGAGCAGGCTGCGATTTACCAAAATGTGGTGGACAAAACTTTAAAGCGGGTAGAAACCGCCGAAGGAGTGGAACGAAAAGGATTGGTGCTGATGCTGATCACGGCTCTCAAACAGATTTGTAATCATCCCTATCAATATTTGAAAAAGGGAGATAAAGCGGCTAATTTATCGGGTAAAACAATGCTGTTGTTTCAGTTGCTGCAACAGATTTTAGACAATGGTGAGAAGACGCTGATCTTTACACAGTATCAGCAGATGGGGCGTTTATTACAAGAATTATTGGCCGATAATTTTTCTTTGGACGCGCCATTTTTACATGGTGGTATCAGCCGGAAGGGGAGAGATGCGATGGTTGAGGATTTTCAAAATAACCGATCTACGCGAGTGATGATTCTTTCGCTTAAAGCGGGCGGGACGGGACTGAACCTGACGGAGGCTAGTAACGTCATCCACTACGATCTTTGGTGGAATCCTGCGGTCGAGGCACAGGCGACGGACCGTGCCTACCGGATTGGACAAAAGCGGAATGTGATGGTGCACCGTTTTATTACGCAACAAACATTTGAGGAAAAAATAAATGAATTGCTAAAATCTAAAAAAGAACTGGCCAATTTGACTGTTGCCAATGGGGAAAAATGGATTGGAAACTACGATGATGCGGAATTGCGGGAGTTGGTTAGCTTACGGAAGTAAGAAATACCGGATTTTTTTCTCTAATTTATCACATATTTTTATCAATAAACAGTTTATGAAACAAACGCTCGCCCAACTTGCACTCGTCGTAAAAGAATACGATGAGGCGATCGATTTTTATACGAATAAATTACATTTTCAATTAATTGAAGATACTAAGCTCAGCGAGGTGAAACGCTGGGTAGTGGTGAAACCTCCGGGGTCGGAAGCAGCGGGTCTATTGCTGGCCAGAGCTGCCAATGAGGAGCAAGCTTCCCGGATTGGTAATCAAACCGGAGGACGTGTTTTTTTGTTTTTATACACAGATAATTTTGACCGGGATTTTCAAAATTTACTGGATCATAATATCAAGATTGTTCGGCAGCCGGTCGTTGAGGAATATGGTAAAGTAGCTGTCTTTGCAGATTTATACGGTAACTTGTGGGATTTGATCGAACCGACAGAAATGAATGCTAACAAGTCCAAATAAAAAAGCCGCTTTTCGAGCGACTCGAAAAACAGCTTATTCGGTTAAATGGAGATTTCTTTATGGTACTAGAAGCTGTCTACCCAGCTTTTAATTTGCTCTTTAGTTTTACCCGTGGCTTCTTGCAGGCGACCCAGTAATTGATCCTCCTGACCTTCTTCGTACATTAGATCGTTGTCGGTTAATTCGGCGTACTCTTCTTTGAGTTTACCTTTCATTTGATTCCAGTTACCTTTGATTTTATCTGCTATGGCACTCATAATAATTGATTTTATGATTAAAGAATGTTACTACTTGAAATCTAGAATGAACTATTTAGTTTACCTTCTATTTTTCATTGAAGTTTCAATAGTATAAAGTATGAGGCTTTAAAATGTTCAGAATTAAAAAATAAAACAATTGGAATAATTTTAAACTGCCGGCTTTTTTTCTGCCGTGCCGGTTTTTAATTCTCGGTCATTATAATTTTTTAATTCCACAATATCTCCCGGCATATAGAATCCGGCTTTTTCCAGGTTGATCATAGATTTTTGAATAGCCTGAGTTCGAACGCCGCTAGCAGGAAATTTTGTGTCGAAGGTATCCAGCCAGTATTGAACCGTTAAATTATAGGAGCTGGAATTAAGATCCCCAATATTAACCGAAGGTCCCCGGTCATGCTTTAAGACACCTCCAATACTGGCAATCGTTTCTTTTAAAATAGCAATAGCCTGATCCGTGTCGGAACCATAGTCTAATCCAATATTAAATTCGTGGCGCATAAATCCATCTATTGTATAATTGACTACCGGATTTTTTATCACGTTTGCATTTGGTATGTAAATATCTTTTCCGTCGAAAGATTTAATCTGCGTATTACGGATGTTGAGGGCCACAACTTTTCCTTTTATATTATCCAGTTCTACCGTATCTCCCACCCGAAACGGGCGATTAAAAGCCAGGATAATCCCGGACAAAAAATTCTCGCCAATATCCTTAAACGCAAAACCAATCACCACTGCACTTACACTTGCACCCGTCAGCAAGCCCCCCGCTACGCCCGCCAGGCCGATGATATTCAATACGAGCATGAGTGCAAAAATGACGATGATGATCTTAATGATTCTGCTTAGGAAAGCAGCCAGTAACGGATCATCCATCCGTTTGGTGAGTTTTTTATTGGAAAAATTACGTGTTTTATTCGCGATGAAGAGCAAAATATAAAAACAGATAATTGCCAGGACCAGTTTGGGTAAAAGGACTACAAACTCATCGTAATAACTTTGTAAGTTTGTCCATAGGTCGTTAAAGAAATTGTTATTCATTTTTTTGATTTAAAGTAAGCAGTGTTCTACGCTCGCCCGATGATAAAAGGTAAGATAGCGCAAAAAGTTCAGTAATGGAGTATGGCGTTTTCTCTGGAGGTCCAGGCGTTAAAGCAATTTAGACAAACTTTTAAGATACTTGCTTTAAGAATGAGGCAGGAATTAGATTATTGGCTACCGTGTGCATATTATTTTGGGATAAAAAAATCGAAGGTGGTACCTTCTCCCAGGGTGGATTTTACCAGAATTTTTCCTTTCAATTCTGTAATCAGATTTTTTACAATTGCGAGGCCAACGCCTGAGCTTTTACCGGTTCTGGCACCTTCTTTATCCACCATAAAAAAGAGAGAAAAAATACTTCCCAGGTTTTCTTCTGGAATACCCTTTCCGTTGTCTGCCACTTGAAAGTTATGATGATTTTCATCTGCAGAATAAAGGACTTTTATCCAGCCATCTTTTTTATCGTGATATTTGATGGCGTTGTTGATCAGGTTACTGAATATTTGTCGAAAGGCTGCCTTTGAACCAAAGACGATGGGTAGTTGATCCGGGACAGAAATAGAGAGGTGATCGGGGATTTGTTCCTGTTTTATAATCTGGTTTATCAGTTTCTGTAAGTTGGTCGTTTCGTTTAATTCATCTATTTGGTGAATTGCCTTTGAATAATTTAAAATACCATTGACGTAAGAAATGGCGTCTGTAGCGGTTTCATTCATTAACCCCAGATATTTTTTTCCCTTATCGTCAAGCTGCTCACCGTATATCTCAGTAATTGCTTCTGCCAGGTGTTTCATGTTGCGCAAAGGAGCTTTAAGATCGTGGGAAATGATGTGATCATAATCCTTCAAATAATTATTTGTACGCAATAAATCCTGCTTACTATTTTCCAGGTCTGTGATGGTTTTACGAAGTTCCAGCAGGCGCATGACCTGTTCTCCCAGAATTTTTAAGGTAGCCAATTGAGATTCACTAATCTCTTTATTTTTAACATCCAGTACGCAAATACTACCGAGCGGGAAACCGTCTTTATCTATCAGTTGGACACCAGCATAAAATCTGACATGATAGGGGCCCGTAACCAGTGGATTGCCTTGAAAGCGTGGATCTTCCGTGGCATCATTTACCACGAGCGGTTTTTGTGGATCGGTCATTCCGTGCGCACAGAAAGTGAAATCTCTTTGATTTTCTGTTAAATCAACTCCTATTTTAGATTTGAACCACTGTCGCTCCCGATCCATAAAGGTGATTAAAGCCACGGGGGTTTGACAGATTTCCGAAGCAATTTTGGTAAGATTATCATAATCACTTTCGGGCAGAGAATCCATAATATTATAAGACTGGAGTGCGGATAGTCTTTCTTCTTCGTTCTCTGGAATGGGAGGAGGAATCATGTTTTTTTGTTGGGAATCAGTAATTAATAAAAGGACATTTATTCGTCGTTCAAATCATTAAGTAGATTTAGTAATTCATCTTTTTTAGAAAAATCACCAGACTCTTTTAACAGGGCCGTAGCCTTCATAATTTTCAAGCGTTGTTGATTTTGAACTTTACTCAATTCTTTTTGCATTTTGATCCGGTCAGCTATTTTTTCCATGATGGTTTTTAGTTCCGTATGAAGTGTTGCCAGGTCATCTTTGTTAACAAACCCATCTGCTAATTTGAGTACAACTTCGGCTACTGGATCAGATTGATGCAGCCCACCCGTTACAAAAATAAACGGTACAAACGGTTTTTTCTCTTTGACGTACATTAGTGCGTCAAGGCCAGTATAGTCCGGTAAATTATAATCTGCGAGGATGAGATCCGGTAAAAACCAATCAATTTTTTCCAGAAAGGTTTTTTTATTTTCTGCGATCAAAAAGACACTATTGGGTTCATATTTGAGAACCTGTCTTTTGACTAATGTCTGATCTGTCTTCTGATCTTCCAGAATCATTACTTTTAGTGCGGTTACCATAGAAGAGTTTATTGTTGAATATTATAATCGTAAAAATAGTAAAAATTGCCAAAAAAAATATCTGATTAAGCTTATTATACTACATGTTTAGGTAGAAGGTTCTGTTTGTAAAACAAATATTTTGAGACCTGGTTTAGCAAGCGAAAGGAAAAGATTTTGAGCTAGAGCAAATAAAGATATTAGAGATGGTTCTATTTTTAAAGATAGGCTTTTGATATTTTTCGCTTAATTTTTGAAGCTGGTAAAAAACCTTTAAGGAGTTCAAGAACTTCTCCTTCTCTGATGATTAGAATAGTAGGAACTTTATAGATATTAAAAAACGCTGCGATACTTGGTTCTTTTTCGATATCTACTTTGTAAAAATAAATTTCTTCGGTTATTTCTTGACTGATACGCTTCATTATATTGCTCATGATTTCTGCGTTGCCAGACCAGGATACCACAAACAGCAAGACAGAAGGCTGTTTTTCGGCAATTACCTTTTTGACAAAAGTTTCATTGGAGAGGGTGGTATATTTTTGTTCGTTAAGCAATTTTTTTAGTTTAAAACATTCAAAAATTATTCCATTTGTCGCTTTTAAGCCTTTAGGTAATCTCTCTTATCAATGGTCAGTTTTTTCATTCTTGAAGTCAGGGTTTTATCATTCATTCCAAGCAACGCCGCCGCGCCATTCTGCCCGCTTATTTTCCCGTTGCATTTTTTTAAAGCTTCCATAATATGCTTCTTCTGCATTTCTTCCATAGTATCAAATTTTGTGTTCGTGGAAGCCGATTTGTTACGCCTTGTGAGCGAGGAATCAATGGTCAGGACTTTTCCTTTAGAAAGGATAACCGATCGTTCGATCATATTTTCAAGTTCTCTTACATTCCCCGGAAAGTTATAGGACAGTAGTTTGTTCATTCCAGTCGGCGAAATTTCGGTAATTTCCTTATTTAACTTTTTACTGTACTTATCCGTAAAGTGCTTTACTAAAATTTTTATGTCCTCTCTCCGTTCCCTTAACGGGATATTATAGATCGGAAAAACATTGAGTCGATAGTACAAATCTTCTCTAAATTTTCCGTTGGCTACCTGTTCTTCCAAGTTTCGGTTGGTGGCCGCAATCACTCTTACATCCAGTTTGAGGGTTTTTAGCCCACCTACCCGTTCGATCTCTCCTTCTTGCAAAACGCGCAGTAATTGCGTTTGCAGGTCCAGGGGTAATTCACCAATTTCATCCAAAAAGATAGTTCCCTTTTCGGCCCGTTCAAACTTGCCGATTTTTTGTTGATGGGCACCGGTAAAGGAGCCTTTTTCGTGTCCGAAAAGTTCGGATTCGATCAAGTTTTCGGGGAGTGCGCCACAGTTTACTTTGATCATTGGATACTCGGCCCGGTCACTAAGTTGGTGGACGGCGCGGGCCAGTAATTCTTTACCCGTTCCGGTTTCTCCCAGGATCAATACGGTGGCGTCCGTGTCGGCGACCTGTTCAATCTGTCGCATTACTTTTTTGTAGTTTGGATCGCGCGTGATGATATTACTGAAATCGCTTTCTAGCTCGATTTCTTCCTTTAGAATGATATTCTCTGCTTCCACGTTGGCTTTCAGGGTTTCGATTTCTTTGAGGTATTTTCGGAGTTCACCTTCTTTTTGTTTGCGGTCTGTGATATCTCTAAGTACTATAGAGATATATTCATTTTTCTCAACGCTTACCAGGTTGACGGTAAGCTCGGTGGTAATAATTTTTCCTTTTTTGAGCACTAATTCCTGTTCAGGTCTCTGGTTTTTTAACGATTTGCCTTTTTTTAAGTTTTCCCAATTCGCTAAGAAATTTTCCATCGTGGTGTCTTTGAAAAAATCAAGGATGGTCATTTTTTCCAGTTCTATCCGGCTGTATCCTGATTTTTTTAAAAAAGCGTCATTAAAATAATGAAAGCTGGCATCTTTTTTCAACCAGCAAATCATATCGATGGAAAGGTCGAGGCTGTGCTTAGCCATCACGACGAGTTCGTTTCTTTTTTTTCTTTTTAAAAGGTTTCTGGCGAAGGTGCAATTTATTTTTCTACCTCTGAAGTTAAGGCGATCCGTAGAAGTAGAAACCGGAATAACTTTGCCTTTTTTTGTTTTAAAATTGATTTCAATATCCACTTCGCCCTCTTCCACAATTTTCTCATCAAAATCATCCCAGCTAACGGTTCGTTCGTCTTGATTTACTAAAATAGAATAATGTTGTCCGATTAATTCGGAACTTAGGTATCCCAATACTTTGCAAAGTCTATTGTTGACGTAAGAAATTTTTTGATTGGCTTCATCAACCCATAAGATCATATCGCGTGCATGGTCGAGACAAAATTTTGTAAAATACATTTCATC